>JAHJBD010000084.1 GCA_018813725.1 Nanobdellota archaeon
ATAAGCCATGTAGAATCACCTCATCTTTGCTAATTTTATAGACGAGAAAGTATATAAATGTTTCTATCTCTCGACGAGAGAAAAAAATAGAGAATCAGTAATTGTCGGACAGCCTCTAAAGGTTGGGGTACAACAAAGACGGAGTCTTTGTGTACAAGAAATCCTTTGGATTTCTTTGTATTAAACCCCAATAAAAATCTTGGTGAATTTTTCAATAAGAATAACAACTATATAAATCATTTAAATCTAACAAATATTAAGTAATTAGACTATTGCCACATTTTAAGGAAATCTAGTAAAATACAAACTTATGCGTTAGTGCAAAACAGAATTTAACTTAAAGATTAAGCAAGCTTATGATGGGTCACTGTCAGCAGAAATACGCCCAAAGCAAAGGTTAATTTGCCTATGATATATTAATATTTTTCCCATCTGACTATTATACTGGGGTATATAGGCCAATAGAAAGTAATAAAAATGCTATAGGTTACCTATTTGTTCAGGGGGAAACAATGGAACTATCGCCAGGCATGAAACAATATTTTGAGGTAAAAGACCAGTATCCAGATTGTATAGTGCTGTTTCGGATGGGTGATTTCTATGAAACGTTTTATGAAGATGCTAAAACTGCTGCAAGAGAACTTGATATCACACTTACTGCAAGGGGAAAAGGAGAAAAAAGAGCACCTTTGGCTGGAATACCCTATCATGCATTGGATGCTTATCTTGGTAAACTTGTTAAAAAAGGATATAAGGTGTGCATTGTTGAGCAGCTTGAAGATCCAAAGCTAGCCAAAGGGCTTGTGAAAAGAGGTGTCACAAGGATCGTTACTCCAGGTACAGTGCTTGAGGATTCTATATTAAGCCAGAATACTAACAATTACCTTGTTTCGTTAAATAAGGAGCAAGATGCTTTTGGACTTGCGCTTGCTGATATATCAACTGGCGAACTGATGGCAACACAGCTTAAGGATGAAAGCAAGCTTAAGGCTGAAATAGAAAAATTCAATCCTGCTGAGGTTATCGTCCCCATAAGCTATGCTGAAAGCGCTTTAGTAAAGGAGCTTAAAGATAAGGGAATTTTTGTAAACAGCTTTGATGACAGGTTTTTCTGGATAGATAAGGCAGACAGGACAGTAAAGGGGCATTTTGAGGTGATGAGCCTTGAAGGGTTTGGCCTAGATGATAAGCCAGCAGCAGTCACTGCTGTCGGAGCGCTTTTATCTTACATAAAAACAACACAGTTTAGCGTCCTAAAGCATATCAATACTATACACAGCTATTCAGTAGATAAGTATATGGTGCTTGACAGCGCGACACAGAGAAACCTTGAACTCTTAAGAAATATCCGAGATGGTTCTACAAGAGGAACCTTATTTGAGGTTATCAACAAGACAACTACAGCGATGGGCTCAAGAAAACTCAAAAGGTGGCTTCTAAGGCCGCTATTAGACATCAAAGAGATAACAAAAAGGCTTGATGGCATTGCAGAGCTTAAAGAGAATGCCATATTAAGAGAGGATGTCAAGGAAGTATTGGATAATTTCTCAGACATTGAAAGGATAATAGGGAAGGTGAGTTTTGGCAATGCAAACGCAAGGGACCTTGTATCACTGAAGAATTCTTTGCTGGTCTTACCTAAACTAAAAGACTTGATGAAAGAATGCAGAAGCGAATTTCTGAATGAGATAAAAGATATGGATGATTTGAAAGAGACAGCTTATCTAATTGGGAATGCTATCAAGGACGAACCTGCTGCTGTGCTTAAAGAAGGCAACCTGATCAAGAAAGGGCACAACCATGAGCTTGATGAGCTAAGGGAGATAGCATCATCAGGAAGAAAGTGGCTCACAAAGCTTGAAGAAGACGAGAAAGAAAGGACAGGTATCAAAAGCTTGAAAGTTGGCTATAACAGGGTATTTGGATATTATATCGAGGTTACAAGAGCAAACACTCATCTGGTACCGCAGGATTATGTCAGGAAACAGACACAGGTTAATTCAGAAAGGTATGTGACTGAAGAGCTGAAGAAAAAAGAAGACATGATACTTGGAGCTCAAGACAAGATAAATTCATTAGAGTTTGAGCTTTTCCAGAAAGTGTGCGAGAAAGTAGCAGAGAAGACAAAGGAGATACAGATTATCGCTGACAAGATTTCAAGCATGGATTGCCTGATATCACTTTCAACAGTTGCAGCATCAAATAACTATTGCAGGCCTGAGATCAGCGAGCTTGATAACATTAAGATAGAAAGCGGAAGGCATCCTGTGGTAGAAAAACTCACAGATAATTTTGTAGATAATGATTGTGTATTTGACGAAAAGGAAAGGATGAAGATAATCACAGGTCCTAACATGTCTGGGAAAAGTACGATGCTCAGGCAGAACGCAATCATCATATTACTGGCACAGATAGGTTCGTATGTTCCTGCAAAGTCTGCTAAGATAGGTGTTGTTGACAGGATATTCTCAAGAGTTGGGGCGTATGACGACCTTTCCATGGGGCAATCAACATTTATGGTAGAGATGAGCGAGACAGCAAACATACTTAACAATGCTACACCTCGTTCTTTTATCATATTGGATGAGATAGGAAGAGGAACATCAACTTATGATGGTTTTTCCTTAGCATGGGCAATAGCTGAATACCTGTATACAAGGATCAAGGCAAAGACAATGTTTGCCACGCACTATCATCAACTGAACAAGATGACTGAACAATACCCAGGCATAAGAAACTACCATGTGCTTGTTGATGAGAAAGATGATAAGATTACGTTCCTGAGGAAACTCTTGGTTGGAGGAACTGACAAGAGCTATGGTGTGCATGTGGCACGATTAGCCGGCATGCCTGCCGCAGTTATTGAACGTTCAAAAGTCCTTATGAAAACTCTTGAAGAAGAGGATAAGATCATGAAGAAACTTGAGGAAAAGGTCATCACAAAAAAGATGGTTGAGATCGAAGATGAGTTTACCAAGAAAGAGATAAGCATCACAGAGACGATCACTAAAAAACCTAAACAGTTTACACTTGAAAAATGGGAAGCATAAAGATACTGGATAAAGATCTTGTAAATAAGATCGCTGCAGGAGAGGTTATAGAAAGGCCGTACTCTGTAGTCAAAGAGCTGGTCGAGAACAGCATAGATGCAGGCGCGACAACTATTACAGTTGAGGTAGCGGATGGCGGCAAAGGCCTTATCAAAGTATCTGATGATGGTAAAGGTATGGATGAATCTGATGCACTAGCATGTTTTGAAAGGCATGCTACTTCTAAGTTAAAGGATGATGATGACTTATTTAATATCCACACATTAGGTTTTAGGGGAGAAGCATTGTCTTCTATCGCAGCTGTATCACATGTTAGGCTTGTCACGTCACAGGGAAGTGAAGGTCTTGTTATTGAGGTTGAGGCTGGAGAGATACTGAAAAAAGAAAAGATAGGGAGCAGCAGAGGAACTACGATCGAGGTTAAGGAACTGTTCTTTAACACGCCTGCAAGAAAGAAATATCTTAAGTCTAAAGATATTGAGCTTGGCCACATATCAGATATCGTGACAAGATATTCTTTTGCAAGCAAGGAAGTAAGTTTTAAGCTTATCAGCGATGGAAAAGAGATACTTGCAAGCCCAAGGACAAACAGTCTCTTAAACAAGATAGTTGATGTTTATGGAAAAGACCATGCAAAAAATATGATGCCACTAGATTACAAAGATAAGTTTCTAGATGTCAGTGGATTTATCGGAAAGCCATACCTTACAAAGATGGACAGGGGTTTCCAGACTTTTTTTGTCAATGGCAGATATGTAAAGAATGAGACGATCAGCAAAGCGATATATGATGCATACCACACACTGCTATTCTTGGAAAGGCACCCTGTTGCTGTGCTTAATTTTGCCATAGACTTTACAGATGTTGATGTGAATGTTCACCCTACAAAGAATGTGATAAGGATAGACAAGGATGATGAGCTCTACAAAGGAACCTTCAATGCCATAAGACAGGCTTTTACAGACAATGACCTTATACCTGAAGTGGATGCAGAGGAAGGTTCTGGCATAGATGTTAAGCAGAATTATTCTATGGAAAAAGGCAGCCAGACAACTCTTGATGTTGAGCAGGGCACTGTAGCAAAGGAAGCACCTTCAATTGTTGAAAGCAGGGTGATAGGTCCATCGCTTATACTTGGACAGTTGAACAAGATGTATATCATCGCTGAAAATGCAAAAGGCCTATTGATAATCGACCAGCACGCAGCACAGGAACGTGTAAAGTTTGAACTGTTCTGGAAGCAGTTTAATGAGAAAAGGATAGAACAGCAGAAACTCTTGAGCAGCATGATAATAGACCTTGGGATCAATGAGACAAATATTCTGCTGCAGAATATGGATGCTTTGAAAAATATGGGGTTTGATATTGATGATTACGGAAACAACAGCTTTATCATAAGGCAGGTTCCAAGGCTGTTCAAGGATTTTACAAAAAAAGAGATAGTCGATATAATCACTGAACTGAAAGGTATTGCAAGCATCGATACATTAAAAGAAGAAAAGATCGCTAAGATGGCGTGCAGAAAGTCAATCAAGGCTGGACAGGCATTGTCTAGGTTTGAGATGGAAAAGATAATAACAGACCTTGATTCTGCTGATAACCCATTGTCATGCCCGCATGGCCGCCCGACCATAATAAATATTTCTTTGGGTGAACTGGAGAAGAAGTTTAACAGGAAGGCTTAGTTTTTTAAAACAAAACCCAGTTTAGTGGTTTATGCTAACACAATATTTCCCGCAAACACTACAACTTAAATCAGGACTTGAAGGGATGATAAAAGAGGAGATGGAGCTAAGGGCTGCACTTGCACTAAAAAATCCTGAAAGTGTTGACTTAAGCCTGTTTTTGGAACAAAGTTGTTATTATGCCTCAACCAGCACACTTATAGTTAAACCTAGGATACATCTAAACATTGTTTATATTTTGTTCAATAGAGATGTTGAAGAGGATTATGTTAGAGAGATACAATTTTTTGATCAGTGGGTAGCAGCTGTAAGGCCGATAGTTGCACCTGAAACACATAGGATACTTGACAATAGGCTGATTGAAGCGATTATTAACCCCCTTATAATTAGAGATTATGATCTTGAAAAAATCCCAAAACAGATGGCAGATTACATCAGGGAAAATTCTGAGAGGATTGTTCACGAAGCACCGAGGGTTATGAGTTTCTTAGAGGAGCTTATCAATAATAGGTTAGGATTGCCGATTGAGGTATACAGGACTCATATGAAACATGAATTAGAGCATTGTAACCCCGAGTATTATGGGGCTTGCAATGAATGTGAGAATGCGCAAGTTGACTTTTGGAGAGACTATTCATTATACTACGCAGGTTCAAGGCATTTGACTGACGATCAAATATCCAGCAAGGCAGATTGGATATTAGAGCAAAGCAGGAAGATATACCCAGATGAAGAAGTTAGAGCCTTTTTTTGCCAGTTTTACGGTCCAGGAGATATCCCTGCCAAGATAAAAGAGATAGCAAGTTACACATCAGCAAAGATAATGAGCTGTCATATGAAAGTTAATTTCACAAACATAATATTGGCCACAGTTATAAGGAAACACTATATGTTAAATGCTAATCATGGTGATGAACTCACAGAGGATACTGCATTTTATGTCCAAAATATTGTATGCCAAGGCAATGGTCAAGACCAAAGACCTATCCAGATGGGATCAGTGGATCCAGTCAAGGCAAACGCTATGATGCAAGAGATAGGCTATCACTTGCTCAGATTCCAGGAAGAAATTATGCGCTCTGTTAA
Source organism: Nanobdellota archaeon (assembly GCA_018813725.1). Lineage (GTDB taxonomy): Archaea > Nanobdellota > Nanobdellia > Woesearchaeales > JAHJBD01 > JAHJBD01. The sequence goes on from JAHJBD010000084.1 coordinate 5,822, forward strand.
CAGATGGAGTGAATTTTATCTATCCAAGGTCAATTAGAGGCTTAGTTTTTTAAATTGATTCTCACTTTGCCAGGCTATGAAAGTCAGGAAAGACCAATTTCAAAAAGCGATGCATTTATTGAGAGGAAGGATTTATGTGAATTATGATCCTGGTTCCAGATTATATCTCGCTGGAGATGGTACTCATGAAGAGCTATCTGAAGAAACTGATCAGGGCACAAAAATCTTTATGGTTTATGCAAAACTTGCCAGGATAGATGTACCTTGTGAACCATCAATATATACAGGTATTTTTGGAATGCCTATTCCAGGAAGCCTGGATGAATTAGCAGGAGAGAATGAGATTACAAAGATGCTGGATAAGCCGCTTGAGATGGCTGCAGCATTTGTGCGTATCGAAAGGGGAAAATACAGATGGAATGTTATCGGTGTTGCGGACCTAAAAACTGATCATTGTTTTGTTGATATTGAGCAGATTCAGGCTAAACTGTAAAATTCCATTCATCTGAAAGGTATTTTTGATCAAGTGATCTTGCAATATCAATCTCTATGTGACTTAATCCTGATTCCTTAAGGGAATAATGTTTTGAAAAGCCTTGCTTAATCGCAGCAGATAATTTGTTATAATCAATCTCAGCCAGATCATTTAGCGAGATTATCCTGTTTTTCAGCCTTTCAATATCAAGTTTATGATTAAAAAGGCTTGCGTATCTCTCAATGTCAAGTTTAAGTAAGATTGAACCATGCTGGAGCACCTTTCCTTTTGTCCTTTTCTGTGCTGAGCCTACTATCTTCTTCTTATTGACCAATATCTCATACCATGATGGCTCTTCAAAACAGACTGGTGACTTTTCTTTTTTTTCAACGGTTTCATTCATTATGGGGCTTAATCCCAGAATTTTTAGACCGTCTAACAAACCCTGACTGATTATCTTATAGCTTTCAATAACTGATGAGGGCATCTTGTCCTCATCAATGATAAAAGAATATGTCAGTTCCTGATCATGCAACACTGCGTTACCGCCAGTAAGTCTTCTTACTAACTGGATATTGTGTTTCTTAAGATTATCAAGGTTAATTGTTTTTACAGACTGAAAGTATCCGATGCTAAGGCCAGCTGGTTTCCATCTATAGAACCTTAGGACTGGTTCTTTTGAAGACAATAAAGCTTCATCTATCGCCATGTTCATGCTCGGCGTGTTAAAGCCAGTATCAATGAAGCGCATCTTCTGCATGGTAACTGCTCCTTACTAATGGCCCTGATTCAACGTGCTTAAAACCAAGATCATATGCATATGCTTTAAATTCAGCAAATTCTTCAGGTGTGTAATATCTATCAACGTCTGCCAGGTCTTCCCTTGGCTGAAGATACTGTCCTATTGTAATAATGTCGACTTTTGCAAGCTTTAATTCTCTCAATGTCTTTTGTATCTCTTCTTTGGTCTCGCCTAGGCCGATCATCAGCCCTGATTTTGTAAGCTGAGAAGGGTTGTATTCTTTTATCTGTTTTAAGAAGACTAAAGACCTGATATAATCTCCTTTTGGCCTTATGGTCTTAAACAACCTTTTGACAGTCTCGATATTATGACCAAAGACATCCGGCGAGACATTAAGGATATTTTTTATCTGCTCTCTGAAATCTGGTGTAAGAAGCTCTATCTTTGTTCCTGGAGACATTTTCCTTATCTCTTTTACTGTGCGGATAAATGTTAGTGCACCGCCATCTTTAAGATCGTCTCTTGTGACAGAGGTTATCACAACATACTTTAAGCCAAGGGCCCGGACTGACTCTGCGACCTTAATGTACTCTTTTCCGTCCACAGTGCCAGGTTTTCCATGCTTGACATTGCAGTACCTGCAGTCTCTTGTGCATGTATCACCGAGAATAAGGAATGTAGCTGTCTTTTTGCCAAAACATTCTGCCAGATTAGGGCATCTAGCCTCCTGGCAGATAGTGTGGATATCATTATCCTTTATCAGCTTCATCACTTCAGCAAAATTCTCACCTGAAGGGATCTTCACCTTGAGCCAGTCTGGTTTCATATGGTATAGGTATCTACAGGGTTTTAAATAGGTTCTTATTCCTATAGGAATAGAATTTTCAATGAGGTTTATAAAAGCCCAATAAAATTCATTGGTGATGATAGATGATATTGTCGATGAGGATGGAACTTTAAAAGAGATAGTACCTCACATGGTCAAGGACAGGACTTTTGGAAGGTATGTTGATATATTCCTATCTAATGGGGTCAATCTCCCAGATTGGATCATACAAAAAGCTGAGAGACAACCCGAAGTAAATTTCTATGATTTGGGATGCGGCTTTGGCTGCTCTGCAGAAGACTTTTTTCAGGTTCTTGAACGAAGATTAATAACAAAAAGAAAAGACCCAGAGATACTTGACAGGATAACTTATACTGGAATAGACTATTTTATCAAGAGTTTCACTGTAATTGATGATCCAAGAATATCCTTCATAGCAAGCACTGATCTGAGGCGCCTTGCCAAAGCCAAGATCAAACCCATAGATATTGGGGTGATGGTGTTTGTGTTCCCCTACCTTGACAAGAAACTTGAAGCTTTGGCTGGCGCTTATAAGCACCTGAGAACAGGTGACGAAGAATATGAAGGAGGAACATTGATGGTCACTGATTTTAGGACAAGGCAGCTGAAAGCCAGCGCAGATAGAAACTTTGGAGATGCACAATGGCTTGGGCCACTGTCGCCATACTCTGTGATACAAGGTGACAGGTCTGTGTTGAAATTCCATAAAGATGTGTTAAGGTTAGATTCAGGATATGCATCAGTAGTGCCTTTGCCTTATCTTAATTTCCAAGACGAAGAGACTAGATGGTACAGGACAGGACCAAAAGGGCTTTATGCAGGACAGAAGATCTCTGTATATCTTGCTGCACACTAAAGTTTCCTCAAAGCAAGGTCAACTGCCTGATGAAGCACATCGTAACAGTCTGATACAGCTGGACAGTATGCCAATTCAACATCTGACAACTCCTGCAAAGTCATCTCTTTTGCGATCGCAGCTGAAACTACATTGATGAAACGTGATGAGTCTTTTCCCACTGCTTGGCAGCCTAATACTTTCCCTGTTTTCTTATCTGCTATGATCTTCAGGCTGATAGGCTCAGCTCCTGGAAACCAAGATGGCTTGTTGTATGATCTTGATTTTCCGATAACAACCTCATAGCCTGACTTTTCTGCAAAGAATGTGTTAAAGCCTGTTGCTGAGATCTCAAGATTGTCAAGCACAGTAACAAAAGTTGACAAAGCACCTTGGTAGGCAGCCATTCCGCCAGCCGCGTTGATCCCTGCGATAGTTCCCTGCTTATAGCCAGTGGTAGCGATCATAGGATTGTATCTTTGATGATTTATCATCGACCAGACTTCTGCACAATCGCCAACAGCATAGACATCCTTATCAGAGGTCTGCATCTTTTCATTTACCTCTATCCCCTGCTTATTTACCTTAAGGCCTGCTTTTTCTGCAAGCTCTGTATTAGGTCTTGCGCCTGTGGCCATGATAATAAAGTCTGAAGTCAATGTCTCATCTTCAAGTTTTATCTGATCATTCTCTATGGAAATCAATCTTTTCCCAAGCTTGAAATCGATGTCAAGGTTTGTTATGGCTATGTCTGACATATCTTGGTCAATCGCTTTTGGAAGGATTGATGAGAGCATGTCTATAACTGTAACATGGCAGCCGCGTTTTTTAAGTGCCATAGCTGTCTCAAGCCCAATAGCACCTGCACCGATCACTGCAACATCACCTTTTGCATGTTCAAGGCGCCTTGTGCTGGCAATGTCCCAAACAGTGTAGATCTTATCTGACTTGATGTCGATCGGAGGTATCATAGGAGAAGAACCTGTATCAAAAATAAGCTTATCATAAGAGTATGTCTTATCTTTTGTTGAAACATCGTTGTCCTTGATGTTTATTCCTGTAACCTCGTCCACAACAAGATTTATGTTCATCCGCTCTGCACCGATATCATGAGCCAATGAATCAAAACCCATCTTGCCTTCCAAAGCATAAGGAAGTCCGCAAGAGTGCTGAAGCTTTCCGGTTTTGTCGATGATAGTAATCATAGCAGACCTATCCTGTTTCTTTATGGCAAGCGCAGCTGCAAAACCTGCAGTGCCAAGCCCGATTATTACGATGTTCATGGGAAATAGAGAATAATTATATCATATAAAGGTTTTGGTTATAATTTTTCAAAAGCAAAAAGTTCGAAATATTTATATATCATGGATTCAAAGAAGCGTATTATCAATAAAAAGGTGATAAAATGACAAAGAAATCTATAAAAAATCCTGTTAAAAAGGTTGTATCAAAGGCAAAAAAGCAGCTGAAAGGTGCTGAGATCAGAGCCAAGGCTGAACTTCTTAAAGCAAAAGCAAAATTCAAGCAGCATGAAGAAAAAGTTAAGGCATATATCAAAAAGAATCCTGAAAAAGCTGTTGCAATCGCTGCAGGTGTAGGAGCTGCTCTTGCTGCTGTGACTGAAGCTGTAATCATGAAAAAGATGAAGAAAAGATGAGCAAGATAATAAAAAAAGTATCAAAAAAGACCCTAGGAAAGAGCGTTGACACTGTTGCTGATTATATCGACCTTTTCTCACAGATTGTCGCAGAGTATATCGATAGGAGATATAAGATACAAAAGAAGGTCGAGGATATCAAGCAAGGGACTATCAATACATTATACAGGCTTAAATCAGAGTTCATCAAGTCTGTTGTCCAGGCATTGTTCTTGTCTATCGGGCTATTTTCACTAGTCTTTGGGCTGATACTGTGGGCAAACAGGTTTGCTAGCCTTGACCATATACTTATTGTAGTAGGATTAATTGTTACGATCGGTGTATTGATCAAGATGAAGCTTAAGCCTTAATTTTTTTCTATCTTTCTTTTATCTATTATTATCTTTCTTGGGCATACTTCTGCGCATTTACCGCAGCTTATGCATTTAGAGTAATCCATGACTGCAAGGTTATCAATCACATGTATTGCTTTTCCTTCAACAGGGCAGACTGTCTCGCATCTTTTGCAGCCTATGCAGCCGACTTTACAGGCTTTAATAACCTGAGGAGCTTTATCTTTTGATGAACAGAGCACATGCACTTTGCTTTTCTTTGGAACAAGCTCAAAGAGCAACTTAGGGCATGCTGCAACACACTTTCCGCAGGCAACGCATTTTTTCTCGTCAACAACAGGCAGGCCATTATCGCCCATGTGTATAGCATCAAATGGACATGCGGTTACGCAATCGCCAAATCCGATGCAGCCAAATGAACAATCTTTAGGACCTCCTTG
>JAHJBD010000085.1 GCA_018813725.1 Nanobdellota archaeon
TGCTTTAACTTATCAACATAATCTGAATCAAAAAAATCAAAAAACTGTTTAAAGTTTCCAACACCTGGAATGATCATCTTGTCTGCCTTTTCAAGCTCAGAGAGATCATTTGTTACAATACTATCTACTTTAAGCTCATCCAACGCGTTTCTCACTGACTGGATGTTTCCTGCTCCGTAATCTAGTATTGCTATCATTCTAATGTGCCTTTAACGCCTGACATTGGCCGCCAGGTGTTGGGTTGAAACGAGTTTCTTATAGCTGTGCCTAATGCTCTAAATACTGCTTCCCACAAGTGGTGCGGATCTTCCCCTTGCATTATCTTTATCTGGATAGTCGCTTTAAGGCCTTGTGAAAGCCCGTCTATAAATGCCTTAAGGTCTGCCCCAAGTGTATCGTCTACTTTTTTTAGGTTTAGTTCTTTTCCGTTGTAATCGATAAAACTGTTTGCACGGCCTTCTATGCTTATGACTGCCATTGCCAAAGCTTCATCAATGCACCGTATCGCAAAACCGTTTCCTTCTTTGCCATTAAGGTTCTCGAGCAAGGCTTTACCTAGCAGCAGCCCTGTATCTTCTGTTATTACGTGAGCCAAAGGAAATGTCTTTACCTTGAAATCCAGTTTTAGGTTCATGCAAGTGTTCCATGCTAAAGTCTCAAGCATGTGGTTGAAAAATGCAAGAGGTGTATTTATCTGGAACTCTTTTCTTTTTTCAAAATCTATCTCTAGGTTTACCTCTGCTTCTCTTGTTTCTCGTTTCATAGTCTTATCTCCACTGATCTTTTGTGCGCATCTAATTTTTCTACATCTGCTATTGTCTTAATTATTTCGCTGTACAAAAGCTGTAATCCAGGTTTTGTTATCATCTCATACTCAGTTGTCTTCATGAATGTATCAACAGATACTCCTGAAAACATCTTTGCAAACCCGTTAGTAGGGAGCACGTGGTTCACGCCTGAAGCATAGTCTCCAACTCCAACAGGTGAATATGCTCCTAAAAAGACTGAGCCAGCGTTAGTGATCTTGTTCAGCTCTGCTTTTGGGTCTTTGGTCAATATTTCCAAGTGCTCTGGTGCATATTCGTTTGAAAACTCAAAAGCCTGATCAAGGTTATTGAAGACTATTATTGCTGAGTACTTCTTTAGGGATTTCTCTATGATCTCTAATCTGCTCAATCTAGTTTTCTGGATCTCAAGCTCTTTTACTGTCTGTTTAGCCAGTTCCATCGAATCAGTAAGCATTACAGCTGCTGCATTAGTATCGTGCTCGCACCTTGCCAAGATATCAGCTGCACAGTATTTTGGGTTAGCTGTCTCATCTGCTATTATCACTGCTTCACTTGGTCCAGCAGGCATGTCGATAGAGACTTCTCCGAATACTGCTACTTTTGCAGCAGTAACATAAACATTTCCAGGACCTACAATCTTCAATACTTTGGGTATTGTTTCTGTACCATAAGCCATAGCTGCTATGCTTTGTACCCCACCCACCCTGTAGAGCTCGTCTACTCCTGCAAGGTCTGCTGCAACCATCAATATGTCCATATCATCTCGTGGTGGTGTGCATGCTATGATTTTTTTTACACCTGCTGTTTTTGCTGCAACTGCCAATATCTGCATGACTGTCGGATACTGCGCAGTTCCTCCTGGAATGTATAACCCAACTGAATCAATAGGTGTTTTCCTTTTACCCAATATTCCGTATTCAGTCTTTATCTCGTCTTTCAGGTTTATTGTGTCAAGCTCTGCAAATCTTTTTGCATACTTGATCTGATACTTTATTGCTTGGATTATCTTTGGGTCAACTTTTGTATAAGCTTCCTTGATATCTTCCTTGCTGACCTTGATATCCTTAAGCTCAAAGTTGTCAAACTGCTTAGTGTATCTGACCAAGGCTGTGTCGCCGTTTTCCTTTACATCATCAATTATAGGCTGGATCTGTTCCTTGATCTGGTTTACATCAGTCTTAGACCTTTTGAGTATGGTTTCTATTTGTGCTTGATCCATCTCATTGAATTTAAGGATCATATTACCACCTTGTTCAGGGTATATTCGACAATACCAGAAGCTCCTGCTAATTTTAGTTTTGGTATTATCTCTCTGACCTGATCTTCATCGATTATTGTGTTTACTGCTACATAGTTTTGGTCTGTCAATTCTGAGATTGTGGGGTTTTTCAAAGCAGGGATGAGCTTAGTGATCTGGCCCAGCTTAGATCTCTCAACATTCATCATCAACCCTACTTTTTTCATGGCTACCAATGCTGATTCAAGGAGCAAAGAGATCTGGTCTATCTTCTTTCTTTTTTCTGGATCTTTCATCGCATCATTATTAGCGATAAGCTTTGTGTTTGATTCCATAACAACGTCAATTATCTCAAGGTTGTTTGCCTTAAGTGACGAACCAGTCTCAGTCACATCTATGATTGCATCGCAAAGCTCAGGAGGCTTTACTTCTGTCGCTCCCCATGAGAATTCTACAGTTGCATTGACATTATTTCTCTTGAAATAATCTTTTGCTATGTTCACTGCTTCTGTAGCTATCTTTTTTCCTTCAAGGTCTTGGACAGATTTTATCTTCCCGTCTTTTGGTGCAGCAAGTATCCATCTGACCTTTCCTAGTCCAGACTTTGAATATATCATGTCCAAGACCTCAACAACATCTGAACTGTTCTCAATTATCCAATCCTTTCCAGTTATACCGGCATCGATTATGCCCTGCTCTACATATCTTGACATCTCCTGAGCTCTTATCAGGATGCACTCGATCTCTGGGTCGTCAATTACTGGATAATAGCTTCTTCCGTTTATCTTTATGTTGAACCCTGCTTTTTTCATCAGCTCTATTGTAGTATCCTGCAAACTTCCTTTTGGTATCCCTAGTTTCATTTTCTTACCTCATCTATGTTTATTACCTTATCATCACCTATTGTCCTGTAAAAGCAGCTGTTGTTTCCTGTGTGGCATGCTGGGCCTCTAGGTATCACCTTAAGTATCACTGTGTCCATATCACAGTCTACCAAGATCTCTTTTACTTCTTGATAGTTTCCTGATGTCTCGCCCTTGGTCCATAGTTTGTTTCTTGACCTGCTGAAAAAGGTCGCTTTTTTGGTCTTGAGTGTAAGTTCGAATGCTTCTTTGTTCATGAAGGCAAGCATAAGCACCTCGTTTGTATTTTTGTCCTGAACGATCGCAGGAACCAGTCCGTTTAGTTTTGAATATTCTAGCATTTTGTATCCTCCTAAGTTTGTATTTTATGATTTAAAAAAATGGTCTAATAGACAATGAGAAAAATCAATGATGGTGATGACTAGCAAGAACGAATCCATTATTGCTTATCATAATTCCTATCATAGATAGCTAGAGATACGATAGGTTATAATTTACTTTACCCGCACTATTGCGGTTATCTTAGTTTTGTGATCTCACTATAGAAATTATCTTCTGTAAGAAGCGGGATCTTAAGATCTTGCGCCATCTTGTGGTGCTCTTTGTTCTTGTTGAACCATACTGCAAAGAAAGGTTTAATGCCTAAGGGCATGGTTGTTGTGAGATTTTCAAGGATATCATCTACAAATAAGATGTCTTTGTAATCCACCTTATACTTATCATGTATCATCTCAAACTTCTTTTTTTTGTCATTGCCTAGGCTTGTATCAAATATATCCTCTTTTTCAATGTGTAATCCAAAATGTTTGCAAGAGGGATATACTGCATCTGTATTCTTGTTTGTCAGAATAATAACTGTAAAATCTGCTTTCAGCTTGTTTACTGCTTCAATTATCTTTGGGAATGACTTTTCTATGCTGAACCATAGGTCCATATCTTTCTGAAGAATTGACCTTTGAACATAGAATTCTGTCCAGAAATCTTTGAGCTTATCCTTGAATTTTTCAAGCTGTGCCTTAAAATCATCTAGGTTCCTTATTAGGATATCATTCTCAATTATGTGCATGCTTACAACA
>JAHJBD010000010.1 GCA_018813725.1 Nanobdellota archaeon
TTAAGGTCTTTCATAAGGACCACTTGGTAAGGAAGTGATGATTCTTCATCTACTGGAGCAGTATCAACAGTAGGCTCTTCTTCATTTGGAAGCTCTTCAGCAATAACTGTTCCAGGTGTCTCTTCTTCTGCAGGTTCTTCGGGTGTTTCTATAGGAGTTTCCTCTGCAGGTGCTGCTTCTTCTGGCGCAGCTGGTGCTGTTTCTTCAGCAGGTACCACATCTTGTACCTCAGGCTGGACATCTCCTTGTTTAGCACAACCAGTGACTAACAATAAAGCAATTATCAATATAAGGTATTTTTTCATATTATCGCCTCCAATAGCAATTGTCTGCAGATACGATTATTTAAACTTTTCCAATAACCATATAAATATCAAGATTTTTCATATTCATATGAAGATAGTATCAGACCTGCACCTGCACTCAAAATATTCAAGAGCTTGCTCTAAAGACTTAGACATTAAGAATCTAGAAAAGTGGGCTAAGGTAAAAGGATTAAATTTGCTTGGAACAAGTGATTTTACTCATCCTAAATGGATCGAAGAGTTAAAAGCTAACCTCACTGATGATGGCACAGGCATCCTAAAAAGCAAAGGTGGCATGAATTTCATACTACAGACAGAAGTATCATTGATATATACTGATGCTGGCAAAGGCAGAAGAGTGCATAATGTGATCCTTGCACCTGACTTTGATACTGTGGACCAGATTACAGACTTCTTCAAGTCAAAAGGCAGAGTGGATTATGACGGAAGGCCGATATTCAAGGTTTCGTGTCCTGAGCTTGTTGAAAAGATGCGCGCGATCAATGAAAATATTGAAGTTATACCTGCTCATATTTGGACTCCGTGGTTTGGCCTCTTAGGCAGCATGGGCGGCTTTGACAGTGTTGAAGATGCTTTCAAAGACCAGGCAAAGCATATACATGCACTTGAGACTGGATTAAGCTCTGACCCGCCGATGAACTGGAGATTAAGCAAACTAGACAAATATGCTCTAGTATCCTGCTCAGACAGCCATTCATTCTGGCCATGGAGGATTGGGAGAGAAGCAACATTATTTGACACAGAGCTCACGTATGACCATATAGTAAAAGCGATTCGAACAAAGCAAGGATTGACAGGAACCATAGAAGTTGATCCAGCTTATGGAAAATATCATTATGATGGACATAGAAACTGCAATGTTTGTATGTCACCAAAAGAAAGCCTAAAACATAACAAGATCTGTCCTAAATGCGGTAAACCCTTGACTATCGGAGTTGAATTTAGGGTTGAAGAGTTAGCTGATAGAGATATGGGCTTTAAGCCAACTGAGGCAAAGGATTTCTTTAAGATTATACCAATCTCTGACATAATATCGATAGTGCTTGGAAAAGGGGTCGCAACAAAGCAGGTATGGGAAGAGTACAATAAATTGATAGCTGCATTTGGCAATGAGATAAATATCCTGCTTACTGTTCCTAAAGAAGAACTTAAGAAGATAACAACTGAAAAGATAGCTGAAGTGATAATGAAGAACAGGTTTGGCCAGATATATGTGAAACCAGGCTATGACGGTGAGTATGGTGTGCCTATATTGGATGGAAAGCCTATAGAGGATGTTAAATACGAGCCAAACGTTATCCAAAAAGGTATCAAAGAATTCTTTTAGGCTTTGTGCATAATGTAGCAAACAGACAATACCATAGCAAGGAAAGATAATAAGAACAAAGGGAATGCGTTAACCTTTGTGAAATTGCTTATTGCCTGGCCAGTGATTGAGTTGCTCTGACCAACATTCACATAGCCATCCAGATAACTTCTTATTGTATCGCCATACCTGTAACTCCCAGATTCATCAAATGTGAATGAGAAAGTGTCACCTGGAAGTATCCTATCAGATGTAAACAATCTAGTTACTGCTATGTGGTGTATCTGATAAGCAGAATTACCCTCATTGACCCATGTGACAGTTGCTCCAACTGGAACATTTATTGTCTCTGGATCATAAGTGTTTCTTAGTATATGGACAATATATTCACCTTCAGGTGTGACTTCTGGTCCTGTAGCTTCTGGCTCTGCTGGTTCAGTAACCTCAGGAGCTTTGGGCTCTGTAACTACTGGAACAGTCGGTTCAGTAACATCTGGCTCTGTTGTGACTGGAACAACAGGTTCTGGCTCAGTAATAGGCTTAGCTATGCCTGGTTGTGTTTCAGGAGTAGTTGGTGTCTCAGGCTTTATCTGCTGCTGAAGGAGTAATATTGCAAGGACAACAACAAAAATGCCGATTATCCCAAATACTGCCAATAATATACGATTTTTTGCCATAAAGTATTTTTTTGAGAAAGGAGTATAAATATTTTTCTAAAA
>JAHJBD010000086.1 GCA_018813725.1 Nanobdellota archaeon
AGCCATCCATGCGCATAATTCAAAGCAGCAAATGCATTAACTAGATCCCCTTTGTTATAGAAATGCTCTGCATCTGAAACATACCTTGTTACCATATCCAAGAAGTCTTCTCTTTCAGATGTTAAAGAAGTACGATTACCAGAAGCCTCAGCTTTTGCCAAAGCTTCTCTGGTAATAGAAAAATATTTTTTTACCTTTTCCTCAGGGATCATTCTGCTTTGGCAGGCTCAGGCATAGGTCTTCTGACTGTTATCGGAAGCACGCCAGCTTCAAATTCCCTTTTAGCGATCTCAATAGGATTATAACCTATCGCCTTAAGGTCTTCCTCAGTCACTTTGACCAAAAATGGAGCACCCATCCCGATCTGCAAACCTCTTGCGCCTATCATCCTGGCTCTCTCATACTTTGTGAACTTTTCTTCACTCATTTTAAGGCCTCCCTAAGGTCTTTAGTCTTATCGATTGCTATGTCGATCATTTTCATGATCTCATCTTCTGTCAAAGGACTATCTCCGCCTTTCTGCATAGCAGCAAGATCTCCGTTCTAAGAACAGCTACTGTAAGCCTTGCATCCACTGCTTTCTGCTCATCTATAATTGGATCAACGATAAAAAATTCCCCTACTTTTATTACAGTGCATTCGACAGGTTCGCATAAAAGCTTAATCTTCTCAGTCCCTTTTTCTTTATAGACTATCTTGCCATCCTCATCGAGTTTTGGAAACCTAAAATCCTTCAATGCTGCCAAAGCTGCAAGTGCTGAAGCATCCAAAAGATTTCCTGCATCATTCAATGGGCAGATATCTATGATTATTGTCCATGCTTTTTCACCTGGCTCTAGGCAAAGCGACTTAAAATCTATGCATTTGCTTTCCCTGATACCCCTATCGACAACTCTTGCAAGCTCGATAGAATCTATTCCAGGAGGTCCTGCCTCAAATTCAGGGTTAGACAGTGGCAAAAATTCTGCACCTACCATCATTGTTCCTTCATTCGGGCTGTCTGGATATGGTTTTCCTATCTCAGTCTTGATGCCGCAGATAACCTCAGTCTCGCCTATTGTAACTTTGGCTGAGCCTTCAGCTGTCTTTGTAAATCCATACTCAACTGTTATTGGCTTTCTGTACTCTAGCGCTTTTCTGCCATCAAACCTTATACCAGCTTTCAAATTTTTTATAATATGATTTCTTATCTCTCTATACATTTATACCACCTTATACTTATCCTTTAGTGCTGCTTTCTGGATCTCATTGATCTCTTTCAATGCTTTCTTAGCCATTCCTAAAGCTTCCTTAAGCTTTTCTTTTGAGATCAAGCCGTCCATCTGCAATAATGTGATCTCGCCTGAGTTTGGCATCATTGCAACTGGAATGTCTGCCACAGGTCCGCCCTCATATGCTTCTTCACTGTAATCCAGGTCAACAACGATCTTGTCATCAACTCTTCCCACAGATACTGCAGCAACAAGGTCTTTCATAGCGATCCCTGCATCAGCTAGAGCCATTGCAGCTGCTGTTATCCCTGCACATCTTGATCCTGCTTCAGTCTCAGGCAATTCAATAAAGACGTCAACTACTGAGTTTGGATACTGTGACAAGTCCAAAACAGGCGACAAAGCCTTTTCAGTGACCATTGATATCTCCTTAGACCTTCTTGAGCCGCCAGGCCTTACCCTATCATGCGAACTTGAGAATGGCATCATATTATAGCTGCATCTCAATATTCCTGTTCCAGGGTTTTGCTTAAACTTTGGGAAAAGTTCCCTTGGCCCATATACAGCTGCATAAGCCCATGTGTTACCTATCCTGAAATACGCAGATCCTTCTGCTCTTTTTATGACTCCAACTTTAGCTTCTATCTTTCGCATCTCGTCGTTCTTTCTTCCATCAATTCGTTTATTATAACCCATTCTGATCACTCCGTAACCTTCTGCCCGGTAACTTTTTCCAGGTATTCTTTCATCTTGTCTGTCAATCCGCTGGTATGAGATTCCTCTTCGATCTTCCTTATAGCTTCAACAACAATAACTTCCTTGTCAGCTTCTCCGTCTATCCATACCCAGCCGTTCTGTCCAACAGTAATCCTACATCCTGTAGCATTTTTCAGCATTGATACCATGCTTCCTTGCTTTCCGATGATCCTTGGCACTTTATTTGTATTGACTGAGAACACTCGGCCGCCTTTTAGATTTCTTAAGCCAGGCCCTTTCATGGTGACATCCACTAGTTTCTGCGAAGTCACGTTCACAATCTTACATACAAGCCATTCACCCAGGTTAAAATATTGGGTAAGGTCTGCTCCTCTCTGTATATAATCAGAGGTCGCATCTTTCATAGATAATACTGCGCTGTAAGCTGAATTTGTATCCAGTCTCCAACCAGTCATCAGTATATCTGTGACCTTGCACACTATTGTGTCTCCGGTTTTAGGTATATATCTCCCAGACATCGGTATCAGTTTGATTGCTCTTCCGTCTATACTGACCAATCCAAGCTGTCCTGCCAATATCTTTTCATCTTCTCTGTAAGTTCCCTTTCCAGGAAGATGGTCCATTCCGACTGCCAGAACTTCGCCTGGCACCACTATATCTTTATCTTTTACTAATAGTTCACTCATTTATATCACTCCTCTTCAATATCTTTGTCTCAACTTCACCATGACATAGAGCATTCATCTTATGATGAAACTCCTCTTCCATGCCTGCAGGCATCTTTATCACCACTGCCAAACTTCCGTCTGACAGCCAATCTTCCTGCAGCTTTTTTCCAAAATTGTTGATTATGCTGTATGATTTTGCAGCTTCTGCAGCTGGTATCTTGCAATACAATTCGATTGCCTCGAATTTGATGGCAAG
>JAHJBD010000087.1 GCA_018813725.1 Nanobdellota archaeon
CGTATTGAAGAAAGGAGGGGTTCTTGGTGTTTTTCCTTATCCCAAATTTAAGCCTTCTGACCCGATAAAAGTTAAGACTGGAATTGCTAGGATGGCAGTATGGTGCAATGCTCCAGTTATTCCTGTGGCTATCAAGGGCACATATTCGATAATGGGAAATGATAAGCCTAGTTTTCCTAAGCACTGGAAAAGGGTCGTTATGGTGAAGATAGGTGAGCCAATGCATCTAAATTGCTATATCAATAATGACTATTCTCATGACAAAAAAGAGTATACAAAGGCTGCGACTAAGGTTGTTGACAGAATCGAGGAGATGCTTTGCGAATGGTAGTTTTAGTGATGACTGGGGGCGGAGCAAAAGCTTTTGTTCACCTTGGAGTTTATCATGTGCTTCAAGAGAATGGGATAAAAGTAGATCATATCGTGTCGACCAGTTCTGGATCGCTCATGGCTGTGCTTGTCGCTGCTGGAGTCAGTAACCGTAAGATAAAAAAGGAATTTTTCAGCTTGCGCCGTAGACTTAGCTGGTTTTTGCCTTCGCTCAAACAATTTGGTTTTTTTAGCATGACACCGCTTAAGAAAGTGATCGATAGGCTTGTTCCTGTCGAAAGATTAGAGGATCTTCCAATACCTGTAACGCTTGTCGCGTCAAACATAACTAAGCTTTGCGATCATATCATAACAAAAGGCAAGATCGCTGACGCAGTCTGTACAACCTCTGCTTATCCGTTGCTTTACAAGCCAGTCAAGTATAGGGGTGACTTATTGATAGACGGCGGCATACTAAACTCTGAGCCAGCTGATATTGCAAAGAAATTGAACAAAGGAAAGGTTATCACTATCTCACTGACCAGCCCATTTGACAGGAAGGAAGGTAGTCTTCCTAACAGGATGGAGATTGTCTACAGAAGCTTGTTTTATTATTCTGAGATGAGCCGTAGGTATAATGCAGATAAGTACTCTGATATAATCCTTTATCCATTGAAGAATAAATGGTATTGCCTTGACACATGGAAAGGGATCTTTGAATTCTATAACAAGAAGGCAATGAAGAAGTACTATCAGCTTGGAAGGAAGGAAGCTTCTGAAAACCTTGATATTATTAGGAAAGTTCTTAAATGATAATTATTTTGTATACTCTATGATAACCATACTTGACTGTTATACTGATGAACCTGCTGGCCTTGGGGTTCCGCCCTATCTTGGGACATATCCTAGGTATATAGCTGGAAGCCTTTCTGAAGAATATAATTATATCACGATTGATGACTTACGGTTCTATAAATATTACAATCTTGATGATAAGAAAAAAGAGGTCAGCCATAAGACTAATATCAAAATATATAACCTTACTAAAAATATTGGCAGGATAAAAGAGATATTGGACGACACTACTGAACTTATCGTCATTGCCGGTGTGCATACTCCTGGCAAATATCTAAGCGCTATACCTGGCACCTTAAAAGAGATTACAGAGCTTGTAGGTGAAATTAACTGCAAGAAAATCCTGACAGGGCCTGCTGTTTATGGGACTTCTATTGAAGGGGGTAAATTTGCTGAGAAGGTTGACCTTTCTATTTTTGATCAGGTCAAAGATTTTTCATTTTCTTATGATAAGATAAAAGACTATGCAGTACGTGGGGTAAAGTTAGTAGAACAGATCGGTGCACCAAGGATAATCGAGCTTGAGACAGCAAAGGGGTGCTCTAGAAAGATACATTGCAGTTTTTGTACCGAGCCTTTGAAGAATAAGGTGTCTTTTAGAAATGCTGCTGATATCACAAACGAAGTAAAGGAATTTAACAAATATGGCATAAGGAATTTTAGGCTTGGAAAGCAGACTTGTTATTATTCTCATCCAGAGGCTATTGATATCATAAAGGATATTAGAGAAAAATGCAAGGTTGATGTTTTGCATATTGATAATGTAAATCCTGTAAATGTGGTAACAAATAATGGGGTTGAGATCACTAAACAAATAGTCAAATATTGTACTGAAGGTAATACTGCAGCATTTGGTGTAGAAAGCTTTGATCCTGTTGTTGTTAAAGAAAATAATCTTAATTCTGATCCTGAAGTCAGTTATGAAGCTGCAAGGATACTTAATAAATATGGTGCTGCACGAGGGCCGAATGGTATGCCTAAGTTTCTCCCTGGGATCAATCTTTTGTATGGGTTGATAGGTGAGAGCAAGAATACTAATACGTTCAATCTTGATTGGCTTACTAGGTTTATGGATGAGGGGTTACTCATTCGCAGGATAAATATTCGTCAGGTGGATATATTTAATGGGACGCCATTGTATAAGACTGTTGGTAACAAATATATCAAGAAAAATAAAAAGTATTATTGGAAATGGAGAGATGAAATCAGGCAAAAGGTAGATTATCCTATGCTGCAAAAGCTTGTTCCTTTGGGTACTGTCTTAAAAGATATGGTGGCAGAGATTTATGACGGAAATACAACATTCTGCAGGCAGATAGGGACATATCCTTTGATCGTGGGTGTTAAAGGAAGGCTAGTATTGGGCAAATCTTATGGCTTAAAGATAAAAGGGCACATGTTAAGGAGCATAATCGGAGAAGTTGCATAAAATTTATATATATTCATCATTCTAGAATTGTTGATGGCAAAGAAAGCTCAGATAATCACCAGACCTATACTTGTAGCAGTTTCTGCTTTTATGATTGGCCTCTTGATGTTTGCTGGCATTAGGACTGTAGTTAAGTTTAATGAGCGGCAAAATCAGATGGCTTATGACAATTTTGTCACATCGCTTAGCACAGCTTTAAACAACCAGAGGTTGCAGGGAGTAGGAAGCCTTCGAGACCTGACATTTTCTGTGCCTGGAGGAATAGAGCTGGTCTGTTTTTTTGATGATAACAAAGAGATTCGCGCGTATAGAAATAATGAGGTTGTTGAATATAAGAATAATTATCCTGAATACAATGTATTCTTTTCGCCATCTAAGTTTGATCCTGAACAGGTAGATTATGTATCGTTAAGGAATGATGAGAATCCTTTATGTATAGAGCCAGTAAAGGGCAAGATAAGGCTTGGTCTGCAGAGTGAAGGCAGGGCGACCCAGGTGACATCCTTGGTGCCAGAGGCTATTGCAGAAGATTGCATCTCTGTGCTTTACCAGGGTGATCCTGAGGAAAAAATAGATGTTGTTTTCTTAGGGTATAAATATAAGACATCTGCTGATTTTGAGAAAGATGTAAATGACCGTATCAATAATATCATGTTTAAGATATATCCTTTTGGCGATCATAAATCAAAGTTTAATATATACCGTGTTGATAAATTTGATCTTGGCTGTGAGGTTGGCGGGTTTATCAAATGCGATTCTTTTGAGATACAGAAATTGGCATCAAAGTGTCCAAATGATTATGTTTTTGTCCTGGTCGATAGGAGCGTGGTGGTTGATGCACTTAACCCTGTTAGGTCAAGTGCTATAGGTAACCTTGCAAAGGTAAATACAGCAGATGATAAGTTTGTGCTTATGCACGAGTTTGGGCATACTTTTCCTTTAACTCCGTTGGCTGACGAGTATGTGGATGTTTGGTATGAAAGCCAGGGCTTTGATCCGTCTAACTTTCCAAATTGTGATACTATTCCTTGCTCTAAATGGAGTGATATAACAGATAACTGCATCCAAGGGTGCAGCATAAACAGCTTTTATAGGTCTAATGATACCTCAATAATGAGAAAGATCAGTGACCGGTTTTTTGGTTCTGTCAATGAAAGGGAATTACTAAAAGTATTGGAGGCTTATCCATGAAAAAGGCTACATTGCTTATTGGTGTATTGTTCGTCTTATTGTTGTGTAGCATTGTCTATGCTGAAAGTGTGATGATAATCAATGTGCACTATAAGGATGGTGTTTTGAGAATTACTGATAAGGCTGTCCAACCAGGTAATTATCCTGACAGGAAGGTGCAGCCTGATAATGGCTATAATCTTGAACTATTGTCTGCCACTGGAGAGGTGCTCTACTCATTCAAATTTACCTTACCTATATACCAGTTTGAGGACTCTGTCAATCCTGACCTTACTGTATCAGGTGGTGTGACAAAGCTTAGCGAGACTGAGTTTGCATTGACTTTGCCATATCTTAAGGATGCTGATGTAATAAAGATATATAATCAAGATCAGGTTGAAGTGGCTTTTGCAAAGGTTATAACCTTTGGTGAGATGCTAGCTCCTGGCATAAGGATCACAGCGTTTTTTTCCATACCTATACTATTGGCAGCTGCTGCTGTGGTCGGATTCCTCTGGTGGAAGAGGCTGCATACCTAACGAAAGTTATTTAAAACCAACTAAAATTCTAGAGGCCATGCCCTTGTAGCTTAGTAGGTAGAGCGCATGACTGTTAATCATGAGGTCGGCAGTTCGAGTCTGCCCAAGGGCGTTTACGGGCCTGTAGCTTAGCCTGGTGGAGTGCTCGACTGATATCTCTCTATAGCAGAAATCGAGTGGTCCCGTGTTCAAATCACGGCAGGCCCATACTTTTCATATATTAAATGATTAAAACCTTTTGTGTCCCTCTGTTTTGATACTACTGTAGAATGTTCTATATCTTTAACTACCATAAAGTTTATATAGAAGTTATAGGTATAATTTATCATCAATTATAAACCTAATAAAGTTATAAACCTAATAAAGGAGGGGTAAAATGAAAAAAAGATTCATGTTTGCTGGATTGATAATTCTAGCGCTAGTATGCGGTTCTGCATCAGCAGAGGCATTTGATTTTGTTGATTGGGTGAAGGATGTCCTTGGTATCCAGGAGAACGATGTCACCACTGTTGATGTTGGAGATATCAAGGTTGCAGACCAAGTACCAGAAGCTCCTCCTGAGATTGAAGAGGCCGGGACAGATACGGTTACGGTTGAAGAGATCAAGGTTGAGAGTGATGCTATTGCAAAAGAGCCTGTAGTTGAAGAACCAGTCATCATCGAGGAACCAGCTACAGAAGTTGTTGTGCAAGAGCCTGTTAAAGAAGAAATAAAAGAAGAAGCCAAACCTGAAAAGGTCACTGTTCAGAAACCATCAAGCGGTTCATCTATAGTTATCATCGTTGAGGAGACAGATAAAGTCAGTCTGGATGTAAATGCTCAAGATGCTGATGGAGATAAATTGACATATTCTTATACAACACCATTAGACCAGAAAGGTGAATGGAAAACAACATATGGCGATGCTGGTGAGTATACTGTTACAGTATCTGCTACTGACGGAACATTATCCTCTTCAGAGAATGTTCTTGTGATCGTAAACAAGAAAGAAGAAGCGCCAACAATCGATTCATTTGCTCCTACTGAGCTTGAACTAAGCGCAGATGAGAATACTAAGCTTGAATTTTCAGCAAAGGCTTCTGATAAGAATAAGGACAAGCTTTCATATGCTTGGGAACTTGATGGAAAGAAGGTTTCAGACATTGAAAAGCTGACTTATGGCATATCATATGAAGATGCTGGCAAGCATACAGTTTCACTTACTGTATCTGATGGCACAAAGACAGCAAAGAAAGGATGGTCAGTTGCAGTAAAGAATGTCAACAGGCTGCCTGTTCTTGAAAAAGTAGCTGACATAAAGGTAAAAGAGAACGATAAGGTTGAGATCAAGCCTAAGGCTACAGATGATGATAAGGACAAGCTGAAATACACAATATCTGAACCTGTTGGTGATGACGGCATCTGGCAGACAACATATGACGATGCTGGTGTATACAATGTTGATGTCAAGGTTACAGATGGCCAAGATGAGGTTACACAAGCAGTGAAAATCACTGTTGAGAATGTGAACCGGGCTCCAATAATCTTAGATATCAAGAAAAAGTAAATTTTTTTTATTTTAATTTTTTTGGGGGGTAAATGAAAAAGATAATCATATTATTTAGTATATTTCTATTGCTTTTCAGTATAGCTTATGCTGTAAATATCACTGTCTACGAGACTGAGCTTGTAGAGCTTGAGCTTAAAAGCGATGACCCTGATTCTGATAACCTTACATATAATTTTACAGCACCCTTGGATAATAATGGAGAATGGCAGACAGATTATGGTGATGCAGGTAATTATGATATTGTTGTTACAGTATCTGACGGCGAGCTTTCTGCAAGCGAGGATGTCAAACTTAAGGTGCTAAAGAAAGAAGAGCCGCCTGTATTGCAGTCGTTTACACCTCAAGGAGATGTGCAGCTGCCTGAAGGAAGCAGCATATTGTTCAGTGTGTTTGTGACTGATCAGAATGATGATGAATTAACCTATTCATGGGTGATGGATGGCGAAAAGTTAAGTGAAGAAGAAGAGTACACTTATTATCCTGACTTTTTTTCAGCTGGAGGCCATGTAATGGCTGTTACTGTCTCAGATGGCCAGACTGAAATAACTCAATCATGGGACATAAATGTAGAAAAGGTTGACCGTACTGCTCTCTTGGATAAATTTTATGATGTAACCCTTAATGAAACTGAGACTGTGGTACTAGATCTGCCTGATCTTGAGAAATATAATCTTGATCATGTCATCTCTGAGCCTATCGGCGATGATGGTGTATGGGAGACTGGATATGATGATGCTGGTACATACAATGTTACTGTTAGAATAATGGACGGTAAATTTAAAGCTGAGAAAGAGTTTAAGGTAACTGTCAATAATGTTGACAGGGCTCCGGTCATATCTACAATATCTGATGTGAAGCTTGATGAGAACCAAAAGGTTACAATAACATTGGCAGCAAATGACCCTGATGGTGATGAGGTTGAATTCTCAACCGGTGATATCCCTTCAGGAGCAACACTTGAAGATAATGTTTTTGAGTGGACAACTGATTTTGATACTGTCAGTCATGATAATATAGTTGATAAGATCTTGCATAAGTTTCATCTATTAAGCAAGAACTTTAAGGTAGATTTCTATGCGAAAAGCAACGGGCTTATGGCAAAGGAAAGCGTAGTAATAACTGTAAAAGATGTTAATCGTGGACCAGAGCTTGAAGATATCGATGATGTAACCCTCAATGAAGGGGAAATGCTTGAAATAAGTCCTAATGGATGGGACCCTGATGGTGATAAGGTTAAGATATCGTATTCTGGTTGGGTAAAAGAAATACCTTATTATGTGGATTACAACAGCGCTGGAGATCATAAGGTCACAATAAAAGCCTCAGATGATTTCTTGTCTGTAACAAAAGAGATCAATGTTCACGTGAACAATGTCAATCAGCTGCCGCTTTTGTTGAACAGGAATTATACTATCGATGAAGGGGAATCTCTGAATATCACACTGATGGTCTCTGACGAAGATGGGGATAATGTGGATATCAAGGTATCTAATCTTCCTGAAGGGGCAACTTATCAAGACGGCCTGATATCCTGGCAAGTGCCTTTTGAGACTACTGTGAAAGGTGAAGTCAAAGAGATAATCATCCCTATCAAATTATCAGATGGAAAAAGTAATGTTACAAGGACCATATCAGTCTTTGTTTCTGACATTAACCGCAAACCTGTGATAAGTGCTGTAACACCAGAGGGTGATTTTGGGACATATGTAGGTAGTGCTGTGACTTTCTCAGTGGATGCAGAGGATCCAGATGGAGATGAGCTTGAATATACTTGGGATTTTAGCATCTTAGAGAGGTATGTTGACGGGCCGTCTCACAGAAGGTCTTTTACGCTTACTGGTGAGAAAACAGCCAAAGTTATTGTATCTGATGGAATATCTAAGGTTGAGTATGAATGGAAGGTAAATGTTTTGGCTAAAAAGGCTTCTGCACCAAAAGAACCTGCATCACAGCCAGCTCCTCAGCAGCAACCAGCTAGTAAACCTGTAACGCAGCCTGTCAGCAAGCCTGCAGCGCAACCAGTAACACAGCCTGCTGTACAGCAACCAACAGTACAACAGCCTGCTGTACAGCAGCCAGCTCCTCAGCAGCCACTTATCCTGACTTATATAGTATAAGGTACATAACAAGCTGCATATCATATACGGCAATTTTCTCAGCCTAAATCTTTATATACAATTATTTCTTTCAAGTCCATGTGGCAAAGATTTCTCAAACAGCGGATGATGCAACCATAAATATAGCTTTAGATACGATAAGGATCAAGAAACAGGGGATAGTTTTTGCCAATACCAAAAGATCAGCTGAAAAAGCAGCTGAAGACCTTGCCAGGAAACTTAAAGAAGTGCCTGAACTATCCAGTTTGGTGGATAAGGTTCTCCATTCTCTTACAAAACCTACAACACAATGTGAAAGGCTTGCAAAATGCATAATTAAAGGTGTAGCATTTCATCATGCAGGGCTTACATCTAAGCAGAAAGAGATCATAGAGGACAGTTTTCGCGAGGGTAAGATCAAGATAATATGCGCTACTCCAACACTTGCGATGGGTTTAGACTTGCCTGCATTCAGGGCTGTGATGAAGTCGCTAAAAAGATATGGGCATCATGGCTATCAGTACATACCTGTGCTTGAGTACTTGCAGATGGCCGGAAGGGCAGGAAGGCCAAAGTTTGACAGTTATGGTGAAGCTATCCTTGTTGCAGGAACAGAAGCTGAAAAAGAAGAGCTGCATGAGAAATATATCTGCGGTCAGCCTGAAGAGATATATTCTAAACTTGCTGTTGAGCCTGTCTTGCGTACATATGTTCTCAGTCTTTTAGCTACTAATTATGTGAACAGCAG
>JAHJBD010000088.1 GCA_018813725.1 Nanobdellota archaeon
CTGCCATGTTCACACCAAAGATGCTTGAAAGTCTGCTTTCAAAAGCAATCCCGTCAAACAGGTCCCTTCCAGTGATCTTTGCAGAAAACTGTCTACTTTCACCAAAGCTTCCTGTATACTTATAATTAACTGTTTCTTGTCCAACAGTATCAACCACAGTCTGATACCCAAGTTCCCCTGCTTTTTCCATCAATATCGGGTCCTTTCCATCTATATTCAGGTAAACTTCAGAAACTTGTGCTGTGTATGGTATACTCACGTAGAACTTTGTCTCAGTTGCTGCCCCTTTTCTAACCTCTAATCCCTCACACCATGGAGGCATAGTCCACGGCCCTTTTGGCGGGCATATCTTGAACAAAACTCCAATAACATTAAGAAGCACTATAATTGCGGTAACTATCAACAGGATCTTGATTCCCTTTTTCATAAGTTCATTCTCACACCTGCTATTTATAATATTTTCTAGTCTTTTTCTGATGTATTACATGTCTATGTTAAGTTACTTTGAATAAGAAAGAGTGTAAATCAACCCAAAAAATTAACTACTATTTAGTAACAAAAAACGAAACATTTATAAATCAATTCTCCCTATTGTTCATAAATATGGCAACAAAACGTCAAAAAGCGCTTCATATCTTAGCAATAACTGATGGGATGCCAGCTGAGACAAGGAGACATTTTAGCACCGAGGCACAATATGATGCTTATCTGCAACAGTCCATAGAGGATATAGTTGGCAGGTTCCATCTAGAAGATGACCCTTTTACTGATTCTGATTTTAGTTTAGCCCATAAAGTAAATAATGCACCAAATTTCGGTGTGACTGATAATACTCTTAGGGCTTATATGAGCCAAAGGCCTGAAAATTTCCCTGATCTTCAGCACATCTATTATGGATTGCACAATCTTGACGTACCAAGGGAAGTGCTTTCAGAGATGAACACATCAGAGATAATCGCTTTGTATATGGGCGCGAGCCTTGTAAAACGAAAAGGTAAAAGGGTAAACTCAGAATCATTTCCTGTCTTGATCTCACAACTTGTCGGTATAGGTTACCAGCACTCATCTGTTATCCACACACAGCTTGTGAAAAAGGGATATACTGGCCATAGCACAAACCCAGGAGACTTGCTTAAGAGGATGGAAAAAATTTCAGATGTGAGCCAAGCAAGATTTATGGAATCCTTTCAATCTCCTAGGATATATTCCACTGCTGAGTCATCATACGGCAAATTTATCGATCCAAACTGTGACAGTGCTTCAAAGACACTCTACAAAAGAGCGATTGCATCATACCTGCATTATCGTTTTCACACAGGTGAACAATTGGTTCCAACCTCAGCTTACACTCTAGGCCATAGGTTTCGCGTGTCAAATGCGTCGATCACAGAGTATAATGTCCAGTCACAGCCTGACCATCCTATCCACACTACTAGAAGGATAGTGCTTGACGATGGCCCAGTGATGTACAGATGCGACTGTCCTGGATACGAGCAATGGCAAAGATGCAAACACGTTGTAGCTTTGAAGGATATTGACCAAGGCCAAAAGCATATCCAAGATAGGCTCTTTTAAGCAGATTTATAAATTAGTTCTATACACTTTCTTGTATGAAAAAATATATCTCCATAAATAGTATTGTGGGTAGGATAAAAAAAAGAGTCCTTTGGTTTGATAAGCTCTCATTCCTTCACATCTTTCTTATATGGGCAGTGGTAGTGATACTTTTTGGTGTTGTCTATTATCTTGCTGGCAGTCCCAATAACTATCTTTCGCAGAAAGCTGTAGGGGAGCTTGGCGTCCTTGATACTGTCTACTTTAGCTTTATCACAGCTACAACAACTGGTTTTGGTGACATAATCCCCTTTGGTGGGTTTAGGATATTGGCATTGGTCGAGGTTGTCTGTGGCCTTCTATTGTTAGCGATAGTCACATCAAAGCTCGTATCGATAAAACAGAACATGATCTTGGATGAGATCTATGATATCTCGCTTAGTGAACGAGTAAACAGGATAAGGTCTACTTTGCTTTTGTTCAGACAAAATTTAACCGGAATAGTGCATAATGTTGAAGAAGGCACGATAAAGAAAAGAGAGGTAAGCGATATCTACGTATATTTATCGACACTTGAGGATGCCCTGCACCAGGTATCGGCGCTGCTCCAGAAAAAAAGCAGTTTTTCGAAAGGAGTTGACCCGGTCAACTCTGAACTCACTATCATCAGCATCAATCAGTCGTTTGAAAAGCTATCAGAACTTATCAACATGCTTGAAAGCCACAAGATTGAATGGAAACGTGAAGTTACCCTTAAGATCACAAGAAGCTGTATCGACCTCGCAAGAAATATACTAAAAGACCAGATAGGTGGTAAACTGCTTCCTGATACTACATTGAAAAGACTGACCTCTCAGCTTGATGCAACAACAGCTGAAATATATGATAGATGTGAAAAAAAAGATGGAACTGTCAAGAATATACTTTGAACTATTAGAGAAATACAGCCCGCAAGGCTGGTGGCCAGTAACTCCTGTAGGCGGATGCCAGGGAAAACTGCCTGAAGCACCCATATACGGGATAAAGACCAAGAACCATAAACAAAGGTTAGAGATAATATTAGGCGCAATCCTGACGCAAAACACGCAGTGGAAACCTAATGTTGAAAGAGCGATTATCAATCTTAACAAACTAAATCTCATCGATATCAACCAGATACTAAAAGTCAATCATGAAATTCTTGCAGATGCGATCAAGAGCTCAGGATATTATAACCAGAAAGCAAAAACACTAAAGAATATGGCAGAGTTCCTCAAAAAACATTCAGTACAAAATCTTAAATCCATGGATACAGCAAAAGCAAGGGATCTTCTTCTTTCAATTAACGGCATAGGTCCAGAAACAGCAGACTCTATTCTTTTATATGCTTTAGATAAACCTATCTTTGTTATAGATGCATACACCAGAAGGATATTTGGCAGGATAAACAATAAGGAATACAGTTACGATGAACTGCAAAACCTTTTCCACAAAAATATTAGCCCAGAATTCTGCAACGAATACCACGCACTTCTTGTTGAGCATGCAAAACAGCACTGCAAGACTAAACCTATTTGCAGAGATTGTCCTATCAAGAAATTCTGTTCTTATGCATGAGCAGCTTTTATCTGTTCATCATTAAACCCTTGCTGCTTAAGCCCAGCGATGATCTGCTCATGAGAATATGATGGTGAATAAGTATGTATGTAATTGATTATCTGTTTTTTCTGTTCTTCAGTCACTTTTGGTTGTTCTGGCTTTGTGATCTTCTTGATATGCCTTGAGTTTGCAATGCCCATTATGAAAAGCCCAGACACAACAAATGTTAACACAATATACAAAAGCAAGTTTTGTCTTAGTGGTGATGGCTTTTCTTGCATATCTCTATTGATAGCGTTGATCTGGTCTTTTAAAACTCCGTTGTCTGTCTTAAGCTGATTTACTTCAGTCCTTAGGTTATTGATCGCGATATTAAAGCTGTTATGCTCATTCTTATTTGTGGTTTCCAGATTAGTTAGCCTTGCCTGATCAGTTGACTGAGGTGTTTGCACTGCAGCCTGCGGTACTGTATCTATACAATATTCTTGAACACAATCAGCGCTAAGGCTAGCCTCATCACATAATGTATCTATGCAATCATCAGTCATATCATTGCAGTCACAACCTTCAATTACGTAAGAACATAGGTCGCATTCAGCATATGCTAACGAAGCTAGTAATACTGCAAAGACTATTAATATAATACTCCTCATAATCTTAAATCTGAGTATGATAGTATATAAATTTTATGGAAAACCTTAAGCAACTTTGTAACCCGGATTACTCTCCAACGGCTTGTACACTAGATTTTGCTTGGCATCTAAATTAACTGTCTTCATCTCTTTGAGCACAAGATTATCGCCTTCTCTTTGGTATCTGCGATATACTCCCACTATCTTTTTCTCAGGATCGACAAAATCGCCTGTATGCATAGGATCATGCTCAAAATAAAACATCTCCATGCTCTCTTTTGTGAAATGGGTAACTATGCCAAGGCCAAGGGGGCTGTGGACAGTTCCTTTGATCTGGTAAGTTTCAAACTCAGGATGAGCATAAGGTATCTTAAATGCAAGCCTTGTCTTATTGCCTACTTCCTCTGTTGGCACAGAACCATCATATGCAACAAAGTCTTCTGGAAGCATAGCTATCAGATTATCCAGGTTTTCAACTAATCCTGGTGGGTTCGTATTAAGCTCTCTGACTCTTCCCACCCTTTGAGCTCTTTTATGGTAAACATAAGATCCGTCTCCCTTTGTCTTGTCAAAAAAGGCTGCAAATCCATCATAGTCAGGAACATCAGTAAACACAGGATCTTTTGAATCTGTCATTACTTGGTCTTTTCGAAGCTTTTCAACTAGTGTATCACCGTTAGTCACCAACAGCAGCCTTTTCGATCTTGGATGCGCATTATAATCATATCCAATGTCTTCATCCATATCTATCAGTGAAGATACTCCCTCTTCTATGCTTCCAATATAGAGTGGAAGATTCCTTTCAATATGATATCTTACCAGCCTGTTAAAGAGTATATCGTCTGCCATACCCATCAGTATAGCTATTCGTATATTTATATTTTCCTACACCATTCTTTTTATTTTTGTCCATTAATATCGTAAGA
>JAHJBD010000089.1 GCA_018813725.1 Nanobdellota archaeon
ACTTCGTTGTTGACTATTGCAATAAAGTAATCAGGTGATGTGTCTGGCACAGGAACAAGGTTCCTGTCTTCAAGAAGCAAGGATAAAGTTGCATAACCAAGTCCAAATCCAGTAGCTGCAGTTGGCTCTCCTTTGAATAATTCAATCATCTGATCGTATCTTCCACCGCCAGCAATTGACCTGTACTTTTCTTCCTTGTCATACACTTCAAATACTGTTCCAGTGTAATACGCAAGGCCCCTTACTGTCTCTATATCAAACTTCACGATATTTTTATCGACCAGGGAGAGGATACCTTTAAGCTCTTCAATTCCTTGTTTTGCAGTCTCATTCTGTGTCTCAAGATTATCCAGAGTTGAGTTAAGAAACTTGTCGAGGTCTATTGTTATTCCAAGCTCCCCTAATCTCTGGCTAAATTCTGCTTCTGTTATCTTAGCTCTTTTGTCGAGCAATGACAGAAAATCATTGATCTTTTCCTTGCCGATCAACTCTTCAAGCAAACCCTGCATAAGTTTTCTGTTGTTAAGTTTTATCACAAAATCTGAATCAGTCAGTCCTAATGATTTAAGTGAGGCTGTTATCAGGTTTATACATTCTGCGTCTGCTTCTGGTTTTGCTGAGCCGTATATTTCGCAGTTGAACTGGAAGAATTCCCTTAACCTACCTTTTTGAGGACGTTCATATCTTAAGACCTTATTTATACAAAACCATTTGACTGGTTTTGCAAGTGCTTTTTGTTTTGCGACAAACATCCTTGCTAAAGATGGTGTGAATTCTGCCCTTATGGCTAATTCTTCGTCACTTTTTTTCTCTATTGTAAATATCTGTGAAGTGATCTCCTGCCCTTGTTTTGCTTTTAATAGATCCAAAGTTTCAATTATCGGAACATCTACTTCTTTAAAACCAAAGTTTTCAGCTGTTTTTCTTAATCTGTTGAAAATATTCAGCTTGATCGCTTCTTCTTCGGGATAGAAATCTGTTGTGCCAGTTGGATTCTGAAACTGTTTTTTTATCTCTGATGCTGCTTTTTCAATCGCTTTTCTTTCCTTGCTTTCAATAGGCATAACTTTGCTGGTTGTGCCAGTAACCATCCTTCTAACAGCGTCCCTTACTGCCTCTGAAAGGTTAGGGTATATTCCACTATCTACTAGTGCCTGCAATTGAGCTACAAGTTCTTTTGTTAATCTTATTTGTTTAGTAAGCATTACAATCACATTACAGAGGTAATGTCTAATGATATTTAAGCTTTTTGGTATTATTCAGAAGATAGAATGTCTAAATCAGCTAATTCATGTAAGTCTTCGATGCGAGTATCTCCACCATCAACTCCTAACCCAATGGTGAATACACCTGCAGCTTTCCCTGCCTGAATATCATATTTAGTATCACCAACAAAGACGCTATCACTAGGTTTGAGTTTAAACTTATGTAAGCAATAAAGGATGCAATCCGGCGCAGGCTTAGGATTTGCTATGCTGTCAGCACCAACAATCAGGTCAAAGTATTTGGCAAAGCCAGCCCATTTGAGCATATATTTCACAGGAATGTTGAATGTGTTTGAGACAACTGCCAATTTAAGGCCATTGTCCTTCAGCTGTTTCAAAAGATCCTCCACTGGGAAAACTTCCATCTTGTCAAGAAACTGCTGAGCTCTTGTCCAGTAGTATGCCAACACCTGTTTTTCTTTTCCAGGGAAATATTCTTTTGCCAATACTTTCATGGACCTTGCCCATACATTGTCGTCAAACTCTTTTTTAGCCATATCCCTATTCTCGAATCTCTTCAATGCATCCTTGAACATAAAGAACCACATGTCGTACGAATCTAACAATACACCATCCATATCAAAAAGAACTGCTTTTATCATTTTAGAATATTATTTGCATACTTTGCAGCAGGATTTTTGGAAGAGGCTACACCCAAACATCTGCCAAATGACTTGAATACAGCCATGAACATCTCTTTCCTGTCTGTGTCAGGTATTATTATGTGAAGCTTTGCATCTGCAGCAACTGTAAATGCTTTGAAGAACTCATCATAATTTTCTTTAAAATCGCCTGACATCTCTTTCTCAAACTTGAATAATGGCGAAGATTGAAGCGTAAGAGAACAGATTATCATGCTATTACCTATAGGTTCTGTCCTGTCATAGGTTTTAACTGTTGAATTGCCATTACCAAAAGCATGTTTGACAGCTTCACCAAAGGTAGTGCCAATTTCTGCAAGCGAAGCTGACTTAGCGCTAAGGTCAAGGTCAAAAAGTGCTTCAAAAGCTGCAATCTTGAGCATGGCTTCAAAAAATTTGTCAGAAGTGATCACTCGGATATTTCCGTGCCCGTCAAGGTTGAGCTTTATTATACATTTGTTCTTGATCAAAGTTGTTTTTCTGTCCATAAATATAATATAAAAATAAGTGCTTATAAACTTTTCTTAAAATAACCTGACACACACACCAGCCACCGCAGGTTGCATGATAGGAGTATGTTGTTCACCTTGTCCTGCAAGGTAATCCTGTGCCTCTCCTTGGCACATAAATGAATAATATGTCGTATTACCCGCAGCTGTTCTCGCACTAGCACCTTGATCAGTTACCAAAGACTGTATGAACTGTTCAACCTGAGGATGATCTGAACTAGGTATATCACCGAATTCAAGCCGCTTACATACCTGAGCAATATTATCAACACAATAAGCAGCAAGATTTGCGCCTGCAACAAACCTGACTAATGCTTGACCAGGAATACCACTATCCCATGCCTGAGCTAAAGTATCACATATCATATGTCAGGGAGACTTTGGTCCTGATTAATAGATTTACCCGCATTATGGTGGGATTGTTTAATAATTAGGTTTTTAAATCAACTTTGGTTTTCAGACAATATGGACAGTTATCACATAAGAGATGGGATTGTTATGCTTAACCCTGATGGGCTGCAATGCTCAAAAAGCAGGTTTGTTGCCAATGCAGCAGTTTTCAGGATGGAAGATTATTTAGCCCAAGGAAAGCCTTGTTATGTTATCGCTGCAAGCAAAGATGATTCACGCATTGTTCCAGTTCGTGCAACATATATCCTTAATTCTCAGCCAGGACCACAGAATATTAAGTGGCAGTATGAAACATTGATAAGGATGCTAGCTGAACAGCAGGCAAAGTCTGTTGAACTAGGAGGAATATTTTACTGTGAATTAAGCCATCTAGCTGCAAAGCTTCAAAAAGAAGGTATCGAAGCAGCTATAAATGAAGCGATCACAGACAGAGCATTAGATTTAATTGAGCATGGAACTGTAGATGTACATTCCTAATGCAGGTTTGATATTAATATTTTCTAAAGCATTTATTTCTTCTTTTGTGGTTATCCCGCCAGCAGCTGTCAGTTCATTTGATGTAAGCTCCTTAAGCTTTCTGAAAAAATCTATGTCAGTCCCCTGCATCATGCCTTCCTTATCAACATATGTTGCTAGGAATTCTGAACAGTAAGGTTCTAGCTTTTTGATAATATCAAAGATGATAAGATTTGTAGACTCTTTCCAGCCTTTTATCAAAACCTTGCCTTTGAAGGTATCTAAAGCGATCATAACCTTCTTTTTTCCTATCTTATTGTATAGAGAAGTCAAAAATCCATAATCAACCTTACCATCACGAAACACTGAGCTACTGATAATCACTTTTTCTGCACCTAAAGCTAAGATCTCTTTTGCTTTTTCTACAGTCCTGATGCCGCCCCCAACCCTGCAATTGAAACGACTGCAGATTAATTTTATCTGTTCTAAGTTAGACCCCTTTCCCATGGCGCCGTCAAGATCTATCACCTGGATAGTTTTGTAATTGGCAAGTTTGTCCATTACAAAGTCAAGCTCTAACTCTAGCTTTTTCTCTTTCCCTTGCACTAATTGCACTACTTTTCCAGCCATAAGATCTATGCAAGGTATCATCTTACCAAAACCCCTTTTGCTATACAGTATCCTTTTACTTCTTTGATCGTAAATTCGCCATAGTGGAATACTGAAGCTGCCAGTGCTGCATCTGCTACCTTAAATGCTTCAACAAAATCTTGTTTTTTTCCAACACCGCCAGAAGCTATTACTGGAATGTTTACTGCCTTAGATATTGCCTTGGTTAACACAATATCAAAACCTTCTTTAGTTCCATCCCTGTCCATAGATGTTAATAATATTTCTCCAGCACCTAATTTTTCTACTTTTTGTGCCCATTCGATCGCATCTACCTCTGTTGGTCTTGTTCCACCGTAGGTGTAAACTTCGAAAAAATTTCCATTGTACTTTGCATCAACAGCAACTACGCATGCTTGTGAGCCAAAACTGTCTGCAATCTGTCTTATTAAGCAAGGATTTTCAACTGCTGCAGTGTTTATGGCTACTTTGTCTGCTCCTGCTTTCAATATTTCCCTTGCATCATCTAATGAGGTTATGCCTCCGCCTATCGTGAATGGGATAAAGATATTTTTTAGACTTTTCTTGCAAGTTCAACAACTGTCTTTCTTTTTTCTTTTGAAGCTGTTATATCTAAGAAAACCAGTTCATCTGCGCCTTGTTCATAATATTTCTTTGCAAGTTCTACTGGATCTCCTGCATCTTTTAAGCTGATGAAATTAATGCCCTTGACCACTTTGCCATCCTTGATATCAAGGCAAGGGATTATTCGTTTAGCCAGCATCTTAACATCTCCAAACCTTTTTTACCAGACTTTTCTGGGTGGAACTGAAACCCTGTCAGGTTTTGTTTATTTATTATGGAACAGAAGTTAATATAATATTCTGAGTTGGTTATCTTGCCTTCTTCTGGTATACAGTAATATGAGTTTACAAAGTAGAAGTAATCCAGGTTAACTTTGTTCCAGCCTATCTGTGGGACCTTTCCTTCGGTAAATCTCTTAACCTTACCCTTGATCAATCCAAGGCCTTTAACACCAGGCGCTTCTTCACTTTCTTCAAACAGTATCTGCATGCCTAAGCAGATTCCTAAGGTTGGCTTTGTTTGCAGTATCTGCTTTAACTTATCAACATAATCTGAATCAAAAAAATCAAAAAACTGTTTAAAGTTTCCAACACCTGGAATGATCATCTTGTCTGCCTTTTCAAGCTCAGAGAGATCATTTGTTACAATACTATCTACGTTAAGCTTATCCAGCGCGTTTTTGACTGACTGGATGTTTCCTGCTCCATAATCTAGTATTGCTATCATTCTAATGTACCTTTAACTCCTGACATTGGCCGCCAGGTGTTAGGTTGAAACGAGTTTCTTATAGCTGTGCCTAATGCTCTAAATACTGCTTCCCACAAGTGGTGCGGATCTTCCCCTTGCATTATCTTTATCTGGATAGTC
>JAHJBD010000090.1 GCA_018813725.1 Nanobdellota archaeon
GTGGATACATGATTATGCTTGTCCTTTGGATCTGGCTTTGCATGTACATGGTCCAAAAGGAATTTGTCACAGGTGTCCAATAATCTCTGGATGCTCAGCTCGATCTGGAAGGCTATCTTCAAATCCTTTGTGTAGTAAGCCTTCATCGCGTCAAAATAAAGATGTTTTATCAGGATAAAGATTTCTTTTAACTCTTTTTTTGATGAGTCATTTAGAGATACTGTCTCGAGATTAGTGGCAATCGCTTTTTGGCAGTCAGCTATCCTTTCAATCCTCATCACAATATGTTTGGTGGTATGAAGATCAAGCTGGTTCATCTCGATGGACTTTGCTATCCTAGGGTCAAGTATAGCAGCCCTTATCTCCCTGAATGCAAGAAAATGAAGCCGGTTTACGTCAGTGTCCCTCTGGATTATATTTTCGACTGAATGGCAACCATCAACGCACTTGATGACATCCTCGATCATCGCCCTTGTGATATTGTCCATCCTGCGGATTATAAGAGGTATGCTGATCTCTCGCTTGTCTAGAAGATATTTTGCTACCATCTTTGTCGAGGTCTGCTCGAGGATCTCCATGCCTGCAAGGTTGATTAGAGTATTCTTGATAGGAACTGCATTTTTCTGAAGGTCTTTTGCCAATATCTCTATGCTGTCAGCATTTGAGAGGTATGCAGAGATTATCTCAGCAGTGATATAGCTAAGATCCTTGCCGTCGATAGGTATTGTGACAGATTTCTTCTCTTTTATCGCTTCAGCAGCACTGTTTGAGATAAGAAGACCAGTAGAAGTCTCCTCTAGAGAAAGCATATCTCCTTTTTTCAGATTATTACGTTCTGTCCATGTTTTAGGTATAGATACTATATAAGATCCTTTGCCGAATGCTATCAATTTTCTGAATTCCATCTTATTTCCCCCTTATAATTTTATAAGTTCTTTATAAAATTTTAATGTTGCATATATACTATATATGCATTATATAGCATATGGAGTAAGTATATATATTTAAAAGTTACTATAGTATATATCGGAAAAAAAACGGAGGGATAAAAAATATCCAACACAGGGGTGTGGTAAAGGACAAAAATCAAAGGAGATTATCCAAAGATAAAAAATTGTTTAAAAAAACAGGAAAAATATCCAAAAGGATAAAAAACTGTAAATAAACAAAAAATGTCTTAAAAGAAAGACACTGTATAAAAACAGAAAAAATATCTAAAAGATAAGATCCAACAACACCAAAATCCAAGTCCAAAACCACACCCATTTTTTTACAAAGAAAAGAAGGTGGGGAAAAATGGTAAGCCAAACTATTGAAAAAGAAGATGAATATGAGGATTTTTTTAGCAGATATGAGCTTAGCACTGACAAGATGAGTGAGTTTCTAGAAAAATAAATGTTTGATTTATTGATTTTGATAGGTCGCCTTCTTAGGGAAATTTTATAAAGTCTAATCACAGCTATATCTAAAAAGAGGTATATGATGCTAAGCAAGAATGCTAGAGATATTCTTTTGCAAAGGTATGTATTGAAGGACCATAGAGGCAAGGCTGCTGAAGCACCTGAGAAGATATTTGTGCGTGTTGCAAAAGAGATATCAAAACAAGACCTAAAATATGATATGGATGATAAAAAGAGCTATAACGAATTTTATTCTGTCATGTCTAACCTTGATTTTCTGCCAAATTCCCCAACATTGATGAATGTAGGAACGCCTTTGGGCCAGTTGTCTGCATGTTTTGTCTTGCCTGTTGAAGATTCCATCAATTCTGTGTTTGATGCGCTCAAACAGATGGCAACCATACATAAGAGCGGCGGAGGAACCGGGTTTAATTTTTCCAAGATCAGGCCAAAAAATGATATTGTCGCTAGTTCAAAAGGGCCTGCATCAGGGCCAGTATCATTCATGTCTTTGTTTGACAAGGCTACTGATGTGATCAAGCAGGGAGGAAGGCGTCGTGGAGCTAACATGGCTATGCTTGATGTCTCTCATCCAGACATATTTGAATTTGTAAGATGCAAGGCTTATGGAGGTTTTCAGAATTTCAATATTTCTGTTGCATTGACAGACAAGTTCATGTCTGCTGTGAAAACAGGCAAGAGGTTTAATCTTGTCAATCCGCGTAGCAAAAAGGTTGAGCATACTGCCAAGGCTAAGGAGATATTTAATGCCTTGGTCAGGAACGCCTGGGCACGAGGAGACCCAGGAGTTGTATTTATCGACGAGGTGAACAGGAAAAATCCGCTTTCACTAGGCAGGATATCTGCAATGAATCCATGCGGTGAAGTGCCTTTGTATGAATATGAGTCATGCAACCTTGGGTCTGTCAATCTTGCTAATATGGTGCATAAAGATGGCATAGACTGGCTGAGGCTTGAGCATACTGTCAAAGTAGGTGTGCATTTTCTTGATAATGTTATAGATGCAAACAAGTATCCTTTAGCTGAGATTGAAACATTGACCAAAGCCAACAGGAAGATAGGTCTTGGAGTGATGGGTTTTGCTGAGATGCTTATACAGCTTCGGGTGCCTTATGATTCTCCAGAAGCTGTGAGAGTTGCTGAAGAGGTTATGAGGTTTATCAACAAGGTTGGTCATGAGGCTTCGGCTGATCTTGCGCTTGTTCGAGGTAATTTCCCTAATATCAAGAGGAGTAAGTATAAATGCATGAGGAATGCTACTGTTACGGCTATCGCTCCAACTGGTTCGATAAGCTTGATCGCTGATACATCTTCAGGTATTGAACCATTATTTGCACTAGCATACAAAAGAAAAGCTGCTGGTAAAGAATTCAATGTAGTTGACAAGATGTTTGAGCAGCAGCTAAAGTATTCAGGCATATACAGAAAAAGCCTGATAGAAGAGGTTGTGAAGAGAGGCACTTTGAAAGGTATCAAAGGGATGCCTGCGTCTATCAAGAAGGTGTTTGTGACTGCTCACGAGATTTCACCAGAACAGCATATAAGGATCCAAGCTGCTTTCCAAAGGCACTGTGACAATGCAGTATCAAAGACAGTCAATCTCAAGTCCAGTGCAAAGATGTCTGATGTAGAAAAGGTGTTTATGTATGCTTATGAGATGGGCTGTAAGGGTGTTACTGTTTACAGGCATGGTTCTATCAATAATCAGGTCATAAACTTCTGTGAGACGTGCTAAAGATGAATAATGTATATATATGGACAGGTGATGGATGGGGAAAGACAACCTCTGCGCTTGGCGTAGGCCTTCGTGCTGTTGGACATGGCAAGAAAGTTGTATTGATACAGTTCATGAAAGGGAGAGAGACTGGTGAAGTTCGGGCAATAAGGAAGATTGCCAATTTTTCTGTGCATCAGTTTGGAAGGGCTGGGTTTGTAGACCTTCGCAACCCATCTGTAAAAGATAAAGAACTTGCTTCTAAGGGGCTTAGGTTTGCTTACTCTGCTGCAAAGAAAAAGCCTTTTTTATTGATATTAGATGAGATCAATGTGGCTGCAGCAATAGGACTTATTGACAAGAAAGAAGTGCTTAATCTTTTGTTACATGTTGACCCTTCTGTGACAGTATACCTTACTGGAAGGTATGCGCCAAAAGAGTTCATAAGGATAGCTGGCTATGTGACTAAGATTAGACCTATAAAATTCCCTAAAAATGCAGCTGCCAAAATAGGCATTGATTACTAGAAATATTTTTATAGTTGGAATACTCTAGATATTTGGGTGATACAATGGATATTCT
Source organism: Nanobdellota archaeon (assembly GCA_018813725.1). Lineage (GTDB taxonomy): Archaea > Nanobdellota > Nanobdellia > Woesearchaeales > JAHJBD01 > JAHJBD01. Next base: position 3,718 of record JAHJBD010000090.1, read on the forward strand.
TGATCTAGGCGGCAATATTGAATTGAGCGGATTTTCCGGGCTGCAGCCAGCTGAGCTTGATGTGGTGAAAAAGATTGTTGGCAATCATGCAAAGCGCATATCTGACGTGTGCACAAATTTTGAAAAGCTGAGCATCTATATGAAAACTGTGCATTCAACTGAAGCGTCTAAGAAATTTGAGATCCATGCTAAACTATTGGATAATGGAAAGCACAGCACTACAGAAGTCGTTGATAGAAGCATCTTTGCAGGGATTGATTCTGCGCTAACAAAGATCTCAAAAATAGTGCACTAGACTTTTTGCTTTAAATGAGCTATCTGGAGCAATGTAAGAGCTTTGATCTCGTTTTTTAATTCTTCAATCTCTGCTTTTAGCCCGTTTATCAGCTCATAATTATGGTCAATATTAGTCTGGTTTTCCCTGACAATCATAAAACCAGTCTTTAGATCGGAGAATTCTGAATTGATCTGCTTGATCCAGGCATCGACGTTTTCTTGGAATTTGTCCATTTTTAAGGGGGGAGACAGACAGCATAGTTGGCGAAAAACAGTGGTACCTGCTGGACGAAGAACATAATCTTCTATGCTGTCTTCTCCATTTTTTATCTATATTAGTATACCTTTATGTATATTAGTAGTATATAAATGTTTTGTTTTTTAGTTGTTCTCCAAGATATAGTTTGTAGTGTATAATATCTCAGTAAGGTATATAAAGTCAACTTCAACACATTGGAGATATGGAAACACAAAATAAGACAGTGTATGAATTGATTTTTAAGACAAGGAACCTCTTTGTTGATATTGCTATGCTTATCTTGTCAGTTGTTGTGCTTGGTATTATGGCTAACATCAGGGTCCCACTCTGGCCTGTCCCAGTTACACTTCAGACATTTGGATTATTATTGATCGCGTTCTTTTTCGGTTCAAAGAAAGGTGTACTATCTGTATTTGCTTACCTTCTTGCCGGACTTTTTGGTTTTGGTGTCTTTACAGGTTATAAATCTGGGATGAGTGCTTTTCTCGGTCCAACTGCAGGATATCTTGTTGGTTTCATATTCATGGTATTTTTAGTAGGTTATCTTGTTGAGAAAGGGTTTGCCACGAGTAAAAGAAAGATGCTTTATGCCATGGTAGCAGGAGAGGTTGCGCTATTTATATTTGGACTTACTGGGCTTTCGTTTTATCTGGGCCATCCTGGATTGTTGAATGTTCTTCAGCTTGGATTGTTTCCATTCTTGATAGGAGATGCTTTAAAGATTGCAGTTGCGTCTACACTATTCCCTTATGTGTATAAAGGCGCTGAGAGCCTTGCAAAAAGTATTTAAACCAGTTTATCAAGAGTGTTCTTAGGGTGGTATTATGAAGAAAATATTTGTATTACTTGCATTAGTATTAATGTTATCAACGGTTCTAGCTGAAGAGCTTACTGAGGAAGCAGCTACGCAAACAGTAATTGAAGAGCTTGAAGATGATTCAAAGCCAAATGGTTTCTTAGGTGGTTTTTTTAAGGAGATGTTCAAAGCAGCTACTGATAAGCTGTTTAAAGGCATTGGCATGAAATTTGGTTCAGGGGACAGCGGACCTTCTGAGTATGTAAGGATAGGGGACGGCAAATGGCATGATGTAAGCTGCATATTAAGCAAAGGTAATGAGTATGTAGGCTATACTAACCTAAAATGGGGAAACAGGGGAGATGCATCCATGACAATAATCGCTGCATTTGACAGTCCGCAGAAAGCTTCAACTAAAAAGTATAAAGAGCCTAAAAGCATCGTGACAGAAGAACCAAACATGGGCAATCAGGTTTCAGCTGTTATCACGATGGTTCCCGCTGATCAATTGATGACACTGTTGCAGCAGGAAGGGCTTGAAGATAAGCATGATCTGATAAAAGATGCAGGCAAGAATTATTACAAGATAGCGATCACTGCTCCAGATAATGGATATTATGCATCTTATCAGATTAAGTTGACATCAGCTCCAAAGATTGCTTTTGCAAAAGTGGTATTAGATGAATACTCAGATTCAAGGGCAAGATTACATTATCCTGCTTCGCTTTCAAAAACAGATAAGCAGGTAACCTGTGTCCAAAAGGTTGAGATCATACCGGTCGATCTAGACAAGAAGCCGTTGGATGGCGCAACAATATCGTTCAGTTCTGATAAGAAAGTTAATGAGGAGTTTAAAGGCAAGTATGAGATTACAGGAAAAATACCTGATACAGTGATGTTGTCAAAAGATATCAACGGTGAAAAGGTAAGAAATTCTCTAAAAGGTTTGAAGGCTGGGAATTCATACAAAATTATACTTGCGTCTGAAGCAGAAAGGGTAAGAAAATACAAAGATCACCTGACTGAATGGGGCAAACAGATCTACGGACCATCGTTTGAGCTTGATGATTATTACACTATCAAGATGACTGATGAGAATAAGTATCATAACAAGATAATATATTTCGACACTAATCTTCTTGCAACTGAAGATGTCGAGAGCCCTTATCATGAAGGTATGCATGCATTATGGGAAAAGACTTCAATCACAAATGCAGCTGGAACACGTGAGGATATATGGAAGATGCTGCCTCAAAATGAAGGGAACCTTGGGATAATACACGATAATTTTGCTTTGGATGAAGCGCAGGCACACTTAGCTGGGTACTTTGGTGTCAAGTATTACAAAGGAATAACCAAAGATGAAAGCGGTTATACCATAGCCAAGGAAAAAGATGCCATGGAGCATACGTGGGGAAAACCTAACCAGGTTGAAGGTGTTGTCACAACATTCCTTGTACAAGGATATGGTGATGAAGAGTATGTTGATGTCTTGAAAGATATGATGGATGTCAAGGAAAGCTATAAAAAAAAGCATGGCGCTTATCCAATGAATATCGGGCAGTTCTTGCATGAAAAGCTTGCACAAGGCAAAGATAAAGCAAAGTGGGAAGCTTTGGCATCAGAGTTAGGCATAAAAGCTTCGCTCGATAAAGGTGAAAGTGTTATGACATATGAGGAAGAGAGTTTTGATTACAGCAATATCAACACAGATGAGTATAGGTCGATCGATGAGATTATGCCAGTAGAGAATACTTATTGACGGCTGTAAGTTGCGACAAGTTCAGCTTTGGCAAGGATGTGGCTTTCCATGGCTTTCAACAGATCTTTGGATGTTGTATCTTCTGGCAGGTTAAGTTCTGTGCCTAATGCGTAAACCTTGAAGACATACCTATGTGTTCCTGACGGAGGGCACGGGCCTTTGTAGCCATTTGTAGGCCATGAGTTCATGCCTTGTTCTCCTTTCTGTAAAGGTGATCCAACTGGGATATTATATTCTACCCAGTGGACCCATCCCTTCGCATCTGGGTCGTCCATGATCATGGCTAATGTTTTTGTGTTTTCTGGGATAGAATCTATGTTTAATACTGGCGGGATATCTTCGCCATCGCATGTGAACTTTGATGGAATCTCTTTGTCAAAGTCTGGGCTTGATATTTTCATGTTTATCACCTGTGTGCATGCTGTGAGAAGAATAATTATGGGTAGCCAACTAGATATCATTTGTACCGCCAGGCTGCAAGTTTTGCGTTGTTTCTGTGGAGCTTCCTGTAGATGAATCTGCTTTTAGTGTTAGCTTTCGCGTTCCAACTGTAGGTGCAGCAGACACGGTGTTGCAGACCTTGTCTTCTGAGCCGCCGCCTACCTGCGGGATGTCATCTTTGAACTCAATGCATATTTGTGTGTAGGCGTAATTTGAGTACTGGATAACTGCGTCCTCGCCTGTCCTGAGCTCATTGTCTCCTGGGTTAAGGCTGAAGCTGCTAGGGTATAATGCGATCTTGCCTGGAGGGCCGTAAAGGAAGATCATGAACTCAACCTCTGTCTGGGCGCGCTCTGGGTTTGTGACTGCCCAGGTTATCTTGTAAAGGTATTCTGTTGTTCCGTTCTCAGGGTTAGTGATAGGCTGGGATCGTTCTGCTTCTGCGTGAGCCAATATATTGAACAAACCGTCTGAAGTCTCTATGGTCATCACTGATTCAGGGGGGTCGTCTGCCTGAGACTGGCACAGCATGCTGACCCAGTGATCCATCCCAAGGAACTTGCCGAAGCTTTCATCGATTGTTTCTCTCCATTCAGATATTGCTTCCTCACCCATAAGTATAGACGACCAGCCTGAAAGGCCACGGAACTGTGTGGTCATCCTGTTGAAGTTGAGCTTCTGAGCCCTTGCAGTCTGGTATTCCCAGGATGCTTCTGCGCCTGGATCTGAAGGTTTTGAGGTGTAGTGTTTTGTGGTTGGGGTTCCATCTGCATCAAGAGTTGTGTATGTCAGGCCTTTTATCTTGCCTGTGCTGTCCCTTTCAAATGTTTCTGAGATGAAAGTTCCATCTGAATCTACCCTCTGCTTGTTTGTGAAGTAGTTGTAGAGCTGCCTGTCTTCCCCAGGGTATTTACTTGTCAGTTCAGCATTATACCTGCCGCCTGAGTACACAAGTGCAGTGGTAGATTTGAGTTTATCTTTTTCAGCATCAGTCATCCTATTGTATTCATCTTGTGGGATTACCCTTTCATCATTGTAGTGGACAGTTTGTGTGGCTGCATGGATGTTTGAGTTTTTGTCATTATAAAGGTAGATACTTGTTCCAGTGTTGGTGGTTATTTTCTGGACTTCTCCACCCATGGTAGCTGCAATCTGGCCGTCAGTGGAATCAGTTGATTTGATTGTGGCAAAACTGCCGCTTGCCACTTCTGCTGCTGTGGCTGTCTTTTTCAGATATGCAAAGTTTTCTGGTGAGAGTGTTACTTCTGTTTGAGCCGTACCAACCTTTAATTGAACTTCTGTTGGCCTGCCTACAGTACCTTCTTTGTTAATGTTGTGAGTTGTCCTAGCGTTAAGGTATGTAGTGTCTGTTGAGTATACTTTTGTGTCTGCTGTCAATTTTTTGGGTTGAGAGTTAACAAGATTAAACTGTATACCGCCTGTTTGGAGAAGCGGCTGTCCATCTGTGGTTGTATAGTCTGAGAGCGTGTATGGTGGGTTTTTGTGAGCATATTCATACAAGGATTTTGCAGAGTTTGCAGCTGCCTGTGAAGATAAGATACTGCTTGTGGTTGCAATCTGATTATTATCACCGTATTGTACAACAACGAATTTGCCACCACCAGCTTTTTTGTTGCCTTGTGCATCTACCTCGATGATATATGTGGTGCCTGGTGCTCTTTCTTGAACAGCAGCAGCTTGGGTGCCAGGTGCAGTTACTGTGCCTGCTGGTGCAGTGGTCTGTCTTAGAGCGTTGTAATCAGCAAGGACATCTGCAGGGGTTGTGACTTGTTGTTCTGGTGGGATTTCTAGTGGTGGTTGTTCTTCTGGGGTTTTGGGAGAGGGTTGTGGCTTGACTGGTTGTTGGGCTTGTGGTGAACTTACAATAGCTAAGTTTGTTGTGGCTGTAGTTACAGCGGTTTTTGCTGATGCTGTTTTGACCTTAGCTTTATTTACTGCTTGCGTTGCAGCAGCTAGTTCAACATTTGTTACTGTACTACCAATTTCTGCATATCTCCTCTGTAAATTCTCTCGGTCAGTTTTAGCTCTTTCCTCAGCAGTTTGTGCTTCTGCTAGTACTTTTTGTGCATTATCCAAAGCTGTTTTAGCTTCACTTAGTGCATTATTTGTGCTCCCTACACCAGGCGTACTCATCATCTCACCAACCTCAGGCACTAAAGTAGGCTCTGACTGCCTAATGCTTTCAGTAAAAAACCCTGCAAACACTGCCACTGTAATCAAGACTACAGCAACCATTCCAAGCCCTGGGTTTGGTGATCTGTATTTCATCTCAAAAACCTTCTTTTCTCTTTTTCCAGTTCTTCTTTCAGCTCCTTTTCAGAAGGCAGCCTTAATTTGTATTTTGAAGCAAAAACCTTATTATTGAGCCCGCCTAAGACATAATCTGCATAGACTTTGTCCTTATCCAAGCAGAGGATTATTCCAATCGGATCTTTATCCCCCTCTGAGTTTATTTCATTCTTAAAGTAGTTTAAGTAGAAGTTCATCTGGCCGGCATCAATATGCTTAAATTTCCTTACTTTCAGATCGATCAAGACGTAACATTTTAATTGAATATTATAAAATACAAGGTCAACATAATGATGCTCATTATTCATAGTAATCCTATATTGCCTGTCAACAAAGCTAAATCCCCTGCCTAATTCTAATAAGAACTTGCTTAAGTTTCTTATCAGATTTGTTTCCAATTTAGTTTCTGTTAACCTTTCACTTTCCGGGATATTCAAAAATTCCAGAACATAGGGGTCCTTAATTAAATCTTCTGCGTTTTCAATAATCTGCCCCCTTCTTGACAATTCTATAATACCTTTTTTGTCTTTACTCAAGGCAAGCCTTTCAAAGAGCGCTGAATCAATCTGCCTTTTAAGCTCCCTTACAGAATACTTGTTTTTTATACTCTCAATCTCATAAAAATCTCTTTTTAAGCCATGATCTATGCTTAATAGTATTGAATAATGGCTCCAACTCAATTTTGCAGACAGTGTCTGCAATTTTGGATATATCAAATAGAATTTTCTCATATAAAGAAGGTTTCTCCAAGAAAAGCCTTTCCCATACTTTAATGACAGATCGTGCCCTAAGGTTTTAAGCAGCCTTTGCCCATACTCAGCTTTTTCCTTCCCTTCCTGCTCAAACTCGACTATTTGTTTTCCAATATTCCAGTAAGTGTTGACAATGATATTATTTACTTCGCGGATTACTCTTTTCCTTCCGTCCTCTAATAAACTGCTTATATTACCAAGCAAATTCTTGTAATTTTTAACTGTTATTTGTTTAGTCATCCTAAATCATCTCACCAACCTCAGGTACTAGTGAAGGTTGTAACTCTTTCAGACTTTCAGTCCAGAACCCTGCAAACACTGCTACTGTAACTACAGCAAGCATTCCAAGTCCTGGGTTTGGTGATCTGTATCTCATTTTAGGTAATATCCGCCTTTTTTAGGGCTTCCTTTGAATTCTATTTTTTTATCTTTCCTTAATAATCCTAACCATCTCTCAATTGTTTTTGCAGGCACTTTCAATGCTTTCTCAAAGTTTGGCACCCTTTTTCCTGGATTCTTTTGGATATATTCTCTAAGAAGTTTTACTCCCTCATTTACTCCCTCATTTACTCCCTCATTTACTCCCTCATTTACTCCCTCATTTACTCCGCCAGTTTTTTTCTTGAAGCTTGAAATAAAATATCCATTAGTCTCTATCTCAAATTTAACCCTGCCATGCTTTTGGCATTCATCTTTGATCCTCTTGATACCTGTACCCATTTTCTCAACCCAATGCACCCTATGGAATAAATCTGCAATAAGCGGGTTTCTTCTGATAGATATATCACCTAATCTTTCTTTAGTAAGCGGCCTTATCAAGCCTCCGATATTTGTGATAGTTATACGATCATCAAAAATATCAATCTGCACATTTGCTCCGGATTGAAGATAATCCCTGTGCATCACAGCATTAAGGATCGCCTCCCTAAGGGCCTCAATAGGATATTCAGGGATCTCTTTCCTTTCAAGGCCTTTGATCTCATACTCAAGGAGAGTATTTCTTTCGATAAACTTTATCGAATCTTCAACCTGCCTGATCAGATTGTTTTCCATATCTTTTCGATCGATCACTTTGACTTTCTCTAAGCCCCTATATCTTGCGCAGGTGATATAGGCATTGATAAGATATTTCTTTGGGCTTTTGGAGAAAAACAAAACTCCTGTGTTGTTCAATCTTTCTTTGTCAAGAACACCAAGACTTAAAAGCACATCATCTCTATCTGCGGTGGTGCTTATTCCGGCCTTTTTAAGGTAGTTAGACAATCCTTCATGATCAAAGTCATCAAAGCCAAAACCAGGGCTGATCAGCTCGTCAAATCTAGCTTTGCTTTGAGATAATATTATCTCCTTAATATCATTTGTCTTCATCTTTTGAGAATTTGGCCCCTGCCTTAGATAGAATCCAGAAGCGCATCTGTAGGGCTTATCTTTTCCTTCTTTAACAGTTATTATCAGGATATCCCCAAAGTCTTCCAACGAGATCTCAACAGAAGGGTCACAGTTGATAGCAATATCTTGTACCTGTGATTTAAGCTTGTTATCAACACTGATCCCTTTTATCTTATTATCATCAGATACCCCAAGGAATATCCTGCCACCTTCTGAATTGGCAAAAGCGACCAGCTCTTTATCAATATTACTAAGGCTTTCTTTAAATTCTATCTTTAATCCTTCTCCTTCTTGCAGGATAAGATCCAGCTCTTTCTTATCCATCAGCCATCATCTCCACAAGCACTGACTGTGACTTTATGATGCTTTCAGTAAAAAACCCTGCAAACACTGTAATCATGACTACAGCAACCATTCCAAGCCCTGGGTTTTGGGATATGTATTTCATTCTTCTTCGTCAAACGCCTCATCATAAGCGTCCTCAAAGGCCTCGCAGTAGTCATCAGGCAGGTCAAAGCCGTTCTTGATAAGGCCCTGTACATCTGCTATGAGCTCACCAAGCTTAGAAACAAGCATGACGCCGCTGCAAAAGGGCTTCCACTTGAGCCATTCTATGGCTGCGGGCTTGCTTCCGTCGCAGGGGACTACCACTGCCTGGCATTGAGTTGACAGGATAAAGCCAAGAGCTGCACCTGGATCAGTCAGAAGCGACCTTATCTGGCCAAGGAATTGGAATAGGGCTGCAGTCCAAGGTATCAATGCGAATATCTCTCCCACGATGTATTTGCAGGTAGCATATGATTTCTGCTCTTCGCAGACTGAAACAGGAACGTTTGTCTGCATGCTCTTTATCAGGCAGTCGCCGTACATGCACTGGATCTGACGGTACTTATCAATGCCCCTGATTATGCCAGGTATGCAGCCAGACCATATTGCCACTATAAGGTTGTCTTTTGCGTTCATGTATGATCCGTCGCTCATCCAACCCCTTATTGTGCCCCCTTTTGCCGCTGAGCCTGGCTCGCCTGCAACCTTGCGCATCATGCTGTTATACCCTGATGTCTCTGGCCAGCTATTGATCCCGGAATTGATCTGGGCCATGATCCCGTCTGCTTTCGGCTGCTTGCCTTTATTGCTGAAATCGCCTCCGCCTTCACAGGTCACAAAGCTGCAGAAACCTTTATGGAACTGGAAAAAGCCTTCATTGCCGATTTCCAGCGTTTCTCCAGCTGTGCACGAAGCACTAGATGCCGCAGCAGTGGCTGCCTCTGCTGGGCCAAGCGGCGCCAACCGCGCCAACTGCACATTTGGATTAAACACTGTCTGGAAAAAAGTCACTGCGTTGTTTATCGTGTTCAAAAGGTTGCATGCCATTTCTAAATACCCTATTATGGTCTTAAGCAAACCTACCACTTTCCATATCCCTTCGTTAAACTCCTGAACATCATCTATCTGGCTCTTAAGCCCCTCATCAACCTGCCCGATGGGCGCGTTATAGAACCCGAGCTCGATCTCTGCATACTCTTCCTCGATATTTGATGTAACCTCAGTTCCCACCCTTGAGATTATCTGGATCGGGCACTTGATGTTTATCGTGTTTATGTCTGCTTCTGTCTGGGCGATCGTCAGGAGGATGTAAGGCTCTGTGGAACCTGCTTGCATGTTCATGCCCTGAGCATTTGCGATCATGCTTATGGTAGAGCTGTTCTTGTCATCTACACAGGTGCCAAGCGCCAAAGCAAGGGTTTCGACATCAAGGCCAGCGTTGTTAGGTGATAATGTAACCTTGCAATAGGTCTTCTGGTTGATCAATGTCGCGATGGACCGGTCAAGCACGTTCGGAGTGCATGATACGCGGCTCTTCCAGTAGTTAAGGTATTCAGATGATGATGCGTTTATGCCAAGAACATCCATAGGCACAGTGTAAAGCATCCTGTTGCCGCCATAATCTGTGATTGTAAATGTCAAGTCACTGCTTATGTAGCCAGGGATATTGATCGGATCTGTCTGCCACCTGAACGTGTAAGTGCTGCCGCTTGAAGATGTCTTTACGCCGATAAGCTCGTCTGCATCCTCAACAATCGAAGAAAAATTACCTACTGCTGAAGCGATGCCTACATTATCTATCACAGTCATCTCAACCTGTACAGCATCATCCAGCTTGTAGATGCCAGGTATCTGGTTAAGGCCAAGGTTAGTGACCGTATGAGAGCTGTATGTGGGCCTTGAAAGGTCAACTGTCAAAGAGCCAGTTAGCGTGCCAGTGACTGCATTCCCTATCTTATCCTTTGTTGTGGAAAGGACGCTTACGCTCTTTGAGCCTGCGCTTGGGGCGGTAATGTTGTACCATGTGCATATGTAGGTCGAGCCGCTAGATGTGCAGTTAGTCGTCTTTTGTGAACTGGACTTTCCAACAGCTGATAGGTCCATGTATGCTTCTGCGATGCCAGAGCCTGATTCTTCGAACTCAACAACCACTTTGCCTGAATATCCCAGATAATTCACATCATTAAACACCCTATCTGTCTTGATAGACCTGACTTCAGGTCCGATAATGTCATAATAAAGCTGCTTTCCTAAGGATGTTCCAGGCATCCTATTACCTAATGAATCTGAAGCATTGATGAATATCGACGCTACCATGCTCTGGTTGATATCGACAGTTATCCCAGCAATCGTGCAGTCATATATCCCATTGCCGTTATTGACACAGTTTGGGCTCTTGGTCTTGTAGGCTGCAGGAGCATTCTTATTAAGTTGAGACACATCTACAATCACTGTCTGAAGATCCTGTTCAGGAGCACTAAGGGTAAAACCTACAGCTGCGCCATCAACTGCAGAATTTAAAAACTCGATATCCACATTGTTCTTTGTAAGTGTATAAGTGTTGGAGTCAACTGCTGGTGCTTTCTTATCTATGGTAAAAGCAGTTGTCACCTGTGTCACATGCCCGACACGGTCATAGACTGTCATCAGGATAGGCACAGATTCCTGGTCAGCGCCTGTCCCTAGCTCTAACGGATTCACCTTGAAGCTATTCTCATAATAGCATTGGTTTACTGGAGTAACATTATCATACACTTTTGAGAATGAATTTCTTTCAAACTTGATCTGCTTAATTCCTGAGCAGATTCCTGAGACGCCTGTTGAATAGGCATAGTCATGGACTTTGAATGTTATGGTGACATTCGATGTGGTGACGGTATTTGGAGTCATAGAATACTCGACAATGTCCGGAGCTATCTTGTCCTTTACCAAGCTTGTTGGATATGAGCCTTCCCATGTGCCTGCTGTGCTATACTGGTAAAGGTATATTGCAGCCAAATCACCAAGATCTTGTGATGTTGTAAAATAACAGCTGCCAGATTCATCGCAGCTTGTGAACTGTGTGGACTGTGATGCATCATAAGCGCCGCTCGGCGATGTAGAAAACCTTACCCTTCCCCTGTCAGTGATAGGGGCACCATTGTCAGTCGCAACCAGGTCAACCCTAACTACATCTGGCTGGAGGTCCTGCTGGTAATCAGGCCCACGGTAAAAGCCTGGAACATTCTGCTGCCCTGATACCCGAATATTAGAGAACGTAGCATAGGATGTTGAGGCATATATAGGTATGGTTATGATAAGCAGGATCATGAACATGGAGATCTTTTGCCTAAAGCTCATGGCCCATACCTCACCTGGAGCGGATATGCCCAGTTATACGAATAAAAGCCAAGCTTGCTGACCTGAGTTATGTCCTCAACAGTACGCTCTGCTTCAGGAATGAACGGGATGTTAGGCGACAGCGCGATGAATGTCAGATCGCCTTTGTTCAGGTTAAACATGTTGAAGTTATGGTCATAATAAAGCCCGCCGTTGGGGAACATATCATTGAATTCCATTTCAGGGATAGTGACAGATTCGTCCCCAACTCTTCTTACCTCTTCAGGTATGCTGACATCGCCGTTGTAGAAGAGGTCGATCCTGACACTATAGTTGCCTGGAGCTATCTGGATCTCGACTGGACCTTGGCCGCCATGGTATTCTGCCATAGATGAATGCCCCTGCTCATTGATCGAGCCCAGCCTTTCAAGCGTGATAAGCGCAGTCTCATTTTCGGTAATGTTTACTGGATCAACAAATGTCTGAGGCACTCGATCAAACACCTTGGTAACAGGATTCTTTCTCAGCAAAGCCTTCTTTACCACAAGCTTTTTGGTCAAGATAGGTGTCATCTGCACCATAAATTTCTCAGGCCTGTCAACAGCTGTCGATAAAGGCGCTGAGTACCTGAGATAATCCTGTTTCATGAAATTGACGATGCCGCCAAGGCAGATAGGGAACCTGGTCTTGAGCTTGCCGTCAGCGCCTGTCCTACCTATGTAACAACTCTGTCCGCAGGTGAATGTTACCTCGGCATCCTGCACCGGTTTGTTCTCGATGTCCCTGACAGTGATGTCTATCTCTCCTGAATTTCGCTTGTCATAATCACAAAGCATTGATTCTCCAGCATAAGGTACTCTCCCTAATGAAGAGAAGTTTGCAGACATCGGCTTATTATTCCTTATGTTAGCTTCAAGCATGAGATTAAAGACAAACCCTCTCTGATTAAGCGCTTTTGGGTCTGCGATAGTGACCAGAGCTGGAAAGCTAAGGTCATAGGCAAAGTTATACTGCTGGAAGCCGAAAAGCCCAAAAAGGTCGAATGAGGCAGATGTTGATTCGCAGCTATCGCCTTTGCAGTTAAGGTCAAAATATGGGTCCCAGCCAAGGTATGCAAAATTGACCTCAAGGTCTGACCATGATGAATTACCCAATATTGTAACACCTTCATTCAGCATCGATTCTTTCAATCGGTTCCCTGGCGCAGAGATATACTGATAGTTCTTTGTATTGTATACCTTGATCAAAGGCACATTAAGGGCAAGCATATCCTTGATCTTCTTGTTGATCATGGATTTCTGCCATCTTTTTTCTGACCCAAACTCAAAGGTCAACTGCGACATCGGAGGAAGGTCATCAGAATCCATACCTGAATAAGCCACAATAAGGTTAAGCGCAAGCCTTTCTAAGTATTTGAACTGCGACTGCATGGATGAGATAACTGTTGCAGCTTCCCAGAACTTTCTTAGGTTTACAGGTGCCCTGATAAAGAAATTGGAGATGTCTTGCGACTTTTCACCTAAGGTTACCTTTAAAGGGTATTCTATGGAGAATATTACATCATTCTCTGCAATCAATGCAGTTGCCCTTAATGAACCAAGCTCTTTCACATCAAATCCTTGCTCTTTGAGAGGTAGGAATTCGCCAAGACAGGTATCCAGATTATCTTCCAGGTATTCTTTCAACTGGCCTTCTATTGACGGCGAACCTTGAGCTTCTGTGAGGAATAGGTTCACTTCAGGGACTACTGTAAATGCGCATGTGCCTTCGCATGTGTTCTCAGACCGCATATAGAACCAATAAGGTATAAGCCAGTTCTTTGCCAGCCTTATACCGCTTGATTCTGTTGCATCTGTGCCTGCTGAGACGCCGTACTCGCCTGGATTGATATATCCCCCCCTCTCACCTATCAGTTGAAGGCCTTCTGTTGCTATCTCGTTAAGGCAATTATCTATATAATCATATACAAGATCAAAGTCCCTTGAGACTTCTTGCACCTGTGTAAGCTTGGTAACCATATCTTCCTGGGTGGTGCTTGACCTTATGTAGAGGAAGAAACCTAAGATTATCAGTATCACTATCCCGATGATGATGAACAAAGTGATCTGGCCTTTTTTTTGGCTCATAACTTCAGATCCTCCAGGCTGTTCTGTATAAGTTTTAGGTCGTAGAGCTTTTGTTCCATCAGCTCACGGATGAGAACAGATTTTTTCTTGCCGAGCTTTTTGGCTACCTTGTCGAGAAGCTTATCAATTTCATCAGTTAATGTAACACGTATCTGTACACTCATCTAGAATTACTTTAGGATAGGTGATATATAAAGTTTTTGCTTTTAATAGGGCTTAATTAAGGCTAATTAAAGGCTTAGCTTAGCATAAATATGCTTAAATAATACTATATTAAGGCTTATTTAAGGATAAATTAAGTCGAAAAAAAGAGAAGAAAGATTGGAATTAAATAAAACAGTCAAATACCTGCTTAAGCCGACCTGAAGCCTTTTGCGCCTGGATGCCATAATAATCCCTTACTGACTTTGGCAGAGCAAGTAATGATTCATGCTGTTTATCAAGGGTTTCTATTGCCCGAGCATATAATTCAAGTCCATCAGACAGTTGACCATGAAATTGTGCTTGAATACCATGTGGTTCAAAAAAGATATCAGTATTACCATCGACAATCATAATTGTAGACCTAAGAATACCATTTTCAGAATCTGACAGATAGATTTTTAACCCAAGTGCATACCTGCAAGTGTAAGTCTCTACTCCACCAGTTCGCTTATTCTGCCAATGGCTATAAGGAGGTTTTAGATACTTTTCCGCAATAGCTGCCAACCCTTCAGCAGTCTCTTTATCCTTTGCAGCGATGTAACA
>JAHJBD010000091.1 GCA_018813725.1 Nanobdellota archaeon
AATTCTTTCATGTCTTCTGTCTCTATCTCTATCTCCATGTCCCATTCCCCAAGGGTTTTTACCACACTGTAAACATTTGGATGGACCTTTAGGTAGTTTACAAGCTGGTTTTCAAGCTCAGATGAAACATTATGGTACTTTATGACAAGCTTTGAGGTTATGAAGTTGACTCTCTGAAGATTGAGTATCGGCTTATAAGAGGTGATTATCTCTTTTGCCTCTAATAATCTTATCCTGGAGATGACTGTCTTGGATGTTATCGAAAGATTGTTTGCTATCTCAACTGCATTTATTCTTGCGTTGCTTGAAATCATCGATAAAATCTTTAGGTCTGTACTATCAAGGGTGCTGATCTCCCTGTCTCCTCCGATTATGGACTCTTTTGGCTCTCTTGCAGAGCTCTTGAAAAGGAATTTTCGTCCAAAGTTCCTTATTACTATGGTTGTAAGTACAGTGTAATTCTTCAATTGTTCTGGGAAGACTTCCATTATGCCCTTAAGTGTCTTATTGAATCTTGAAGGATTTTGTGTAAAGAATGTACATAAAAGGTCGTAGCCTCCCCCACATGATTCTACCAGTGCAGTTGTATCTTCTTTTACAAGATATCTGATCAGTTCACTAAACTTATTTTCTGCTATATAGTTTACCTTAAAAAATACCCTGAAGAGCAGCGTATTAAGCCGTGCGTAGTCAATATTTGCGTAAAACCCTTTTATTATCCCCTTTTCTATCATAGAGTTTACATTGTAGCTTACCCTTTGCTCTGAACACCTTATCAGCTTTCCTATGCTAGAGAAAGTTATGCGTGCATTAGTCTCCAGCTCTCTTAATATTGACTTTTCTACACTTGTTAGTCTCATATTATTTGTTAAAGCGTAATCTTATTTATTAATATTTCCATATCTACAAATATCTTTCGCCTATAGCCTAATATACTTTTTATGTGCTCTCTTATCTGATGTACTTTCCTCAGAAATCTACTGACCATAAACAGCTTTTCAATGAACTGTCGAACCTCCTCGATTCTGGGTTTAATCCAGTTATGAACCTAGGTACATACTCAAACCCATATATGGAAGCAGATGCTTTTGACCTGATGAAGAAGGTTATCAACAAGAATCTTGTTGACTGCAGGATTTATGCTGGGCTTTCTAGGATCAAAACTGAACTAATCGGGATGCTTGGGTCTCTCTTTAATCTTGATAATCCTTATGGTGAGGTTACTTCTGGCTCTTCTGAGGCAGTGTTCATATCTCTTCTGGCTCATAAGCTTAAGTGGGCAGAGGAGCATGGCAATATGGCCCGGCCAAATCTTATTGTAGGTGTTAACGCGCATAACTGTTTTGATAAGTTTGCTAGGTTTTTTGATGTTGAGATCAGGAAAGTTCCGCTTGGAATGGACCTTGCCATGGACGCATCTAGTGTTGAGGCAAGAGTAGATAAGAATACATTTTGTATCGTGGGCACAGCGTGCTCAAGCGAAGCTGGGGCTATGGATGATATTATTAAGCTTGATAGGATAGCTGCTAGGCATCATATACCTTTGCACGTGGATGCTGCAAGCGGCGGATTTTTTCTGCCTTTTGCTGATATGAGTGCAGAATTTGATTTTAGGCTATCAAGCGTAATGAGCATGAATATAAGCGGACATAAGTTTGGCCTTGTTTTCCCTGGTATAGGGATTGTGATTATCAGGCCAGAGGCTATGCCTTCTTCTCTAACAAGTGAGATAGGCTATCTATCAGGAGGGTCTTCTAAGCATATCAACCTATTATGCACACAGAATTCGGCTTTTATGGTAGGACTTTATTACAATCTTAGAAGATTTGGACATGATGGTTATTCCAGCATAATGCATTCGCTTATGGTTAATAAGGGATTCCTGATAGAAAAGCTGATCGGATTAGGTCTTGAAATAGTTGATTCAAGGTTTCCAGTTTTCCTCATAAGATCCAACACAGTTGACCTTAGCCAGCTTTCTCACAATCTTAAGATAAAGGGGTGGGTCCAGAATCCTTACATAATAACAGGCACAGATCATGAAGTGATCAGGGTTGTAATCAAGCTTGGTATGGATAAGCCTCTGCTTGAAAGGCTTGTGACTGACGTTAAGGAATCATTGAATCTTTGCTCACATAAAGATATCTTAAAAGAAGCTGAGTGTGCATGAGCTATGGGGAAGGATGTCTCTAATCAAACAAGGCCGCTTACTGATGAAGAGCGAGCGTTTGCAAGTGAAGGTTTTGCAAGATATTATGATGATGTGATCCCCCAGATAATCGAAGAGCTTGACAAAGGCGCTGGTGAGAGGCGGTTTGGGGTTGAACTGGAATATCATTGTGTTGATGGAGAAGGGATAATGATACCTGGTTCTGCAGCAAGGGTGCTTGAGGGTGCAGATTTTGCAGTGCCTGAAGCAGTTAATTTTCAGATTGAGCTTGTGTCTGATCCCTATGCAGTAAACAAAGGCCCTCTCGCTTGCCTTGAAGAGATGGTCGATAAAGAGCAAAGGCTGTCAGATGCGCTGGCTGATTGCACTGGAGGTATACTGTTTCCAGTAGGTGTTTTGCCTACGTATAGGAAATCTGATGGCTTGAATGATTTGTCGATACCTAGGGCAAGAAATCAGATCATACTTGATTATGTCTTAAGATTTATGAAACAGGGCCCTGTAGTTGCAGCGACACATGATGGAATACCTATCAATCTTGGACATATCCATACTGCGGGCCTTATCAATGAGACTCATGTAAGCCTCTCAGGAATTTCTGCTGCAGATTCTGTAAGCCTGTTTAATGCTGCGACAGCTCTTGCAGCTCCAGTGGTCGCATTAAGCGCTAATTCTACTTCAGTAAGCAGGAGAGTAACAAGCAACCAGGACGAGCAGATATTCTTGTATGAGCAGAATAAGGAAACAAACAGCTCAGGGATTCAAAGGGTCGGGTTATTTCCAAAGTATATCTCTTCATTGCATGACTATATCAGGCAAGCTATGGATTTTGATCCAATATTCAAATTTGATGAAGAAAGAAAGCCTGAATCATTCTTATCGCACATGTCAACATACTGGCCTTGGGTAAGGCTGCAGGTCAATGGTTTTTATCGTGTAGAACTGCGGTCAGTGTCAAAACAGCCTACTGTTCTTGAAGATGCTGCTGTTGCGGCGTTCTATATCTATTCTGCTCTCAGCCTGCTGGAAAAAGGTGATACTAGGCCTGTCAATGAGAGAGAGCTTAGGACTAATCTTTACCGGGCAGCACACGGCGGGCTTTCTGCTGATATTGACTGGCATGGCAGAGCGCCAGCAGCATTGGTTTGCTCACACCTTCTAAATGTGGCAAGACAATATATGGAAAGGCATGATATAAAAGATGATGGGCTCTTAGGCATTGTTGAAAAAAGGATTGCAGATAGCGTTAATCCTGCTACGTTGTTTAGGGAAAAATATTTTTCTAAAGGTTATGATCATGCTTTGGCTGATTATATTGAGCATACACAATCTCATAGAAATGTACCATTTGCCGGCTAATTCTCAAGGACTAATATCTTCCTTGTCAGGCTTCCATGTATAAACTGGCTGAATTCGTCCTTAATAGTAAATCTTGATAGTCTTATTATCTTCTTGTAATCTACGTAGTTAGGGAATATGACAATCGCTCTTTTTTTTAATATCTTGTTCATGTTTTTTAGGAATTTTAAGTAGAAGTTTTCCAGATATTTTATTGATTCAGATCTTTTTCCTTTATTTAGTGAGATCTTTTGAAGCTTGTTTTTTTCTTTTGTCCAGATTGATGTGTTAAGGCCGTAAGGGACGTCTGTAACGATGTAATCAAACTTTCTAGACAGTTTTGTTGCGTCTTTTTTGATCAGTTTGTAGTTTTTTATCTTGAAATGGTCTAGGTTTTTCTTTGCTTTGTCAAGCATTGATAGGTATAGGTCATATCCTACGG
Organism: Nanobdellota archaeon; assembly: GCA_018813725.1. GTDB lineage: Archaea > Nanobdellota > Nanobdellia > Woesearchaeales > JAHJBD01 > JAHJBD01. The sequence goes on from JAHJBD010000091.1 coordinate 3,951, forward strand.
TCTTTAATCCCATCAGCCCTGCTTCTATCAAAATTCCTCCTGCACCGCAGAAAGGGTCGCAGATAGTATCTTTTAAGCTTGCGCCTGTGAGGTTGACAAGGGCTCTTGCAAGCTTTGGGTCCAGGGCAGTTGGGTGGCTCTCTGGTCTTTTGTGGGCTTTTCTGTCTTTGAACCTGTGCTGGTTTTGTGCAAGAAGCAAGCTTGCGTAAATCTTATCTTTGGTATTGTGGAACTCAAATTGTGTCTTTGGTGAGGTCAGGTTTACTTTTGGATTCTTCAAATTGTCCCAAATAAGTCCTGCTAAGCCTTTTTCATCAAATCCATGGGCCCTTACACAGAAATCTTTTTTATAGATGGAGTTCCAGTCAAAGGCTTTAATGTTTTCTTTTAGTTTATCTTTCCTTGTGATGAATAAGATATCGTAGATGGCTTTTGTGTATGCCAGCCTATTTGAGAGCTCTTCAATGTCTTTTGCTTCTGCAAAAGCCCAGTTATCAGAATACTTTTTTACAGGACCTATAAGAGCTGATAATTCTGCCTTTGCCAGCTTAATGTTCTCCTTTGATAATAAGAGTAATTTCATTTCTTCTTGTCTGGGCGAAGGTTCCCTATCTTTTTATAAGCTAGGAATATTATCAGGATAAGCTCAAGGAAAATGACAATAGGTTTAGTGTATCTTCCAAGTGATGTGAATGATCTTACTGTGCCAAAGAAAAGTGCAAAAGCTCCTCCAAGCATAAAACCTGTGCCTATCCATTCGTTGAGTGAATTCTTTTTTGCTGGAAGGTATAAGCCTATGAATATTGCTATAAGTGCAAGGACAGCTGATATATAGAATACATACTGGTTGTACTTGTCCATCTCCTGGTCATACTCATATTGGCATGTCTCGCAATAATAGCTTTCTGCGCAGCCTACAGAATCATATTTGTAATCGATGTAGCCGTGATCTTCTGTGCATTTTTCTTGTACTTCTATCGGTACATCAAGCGCTGCACAGTCTCCTTGCTTGACTGTTATCGGACCTGCTCTGATATTATTCATCTTGCAGTAATCTTCCCATTCTGGCTGTGGATACACTGCTTCAATAGTTGAAAAAACTAATACTGAGAATAATATTCCTATAACAAATATTATGATTATCTTTCTTATGTCTACCATATCAGCTAATATTAATATGGTTATATATAATCTTTTTGGAAATATTTATATTGCATAAGTCTCTTTAAGTGGATATGCCAATAAGACAGGGCGCTTATCTTGAAGCTGCAAAGAAGATACTTGAGCTTTACAATGCAGCAGAGATGGGTTATGATGCAGCTGAGCAAAGGGAAAAGGTGCATAAGGTAATTGAAAACCTTATCAGGATAAGGGATTCTTCAGCCAAACTTATGAAGGTTTATGATTCATTCTACAAAGCTCGTGAAGGTGCTTTCAGCGGTTTTGTGAACAGGGCTTTAAGGGATGTGCCGCACAGGTTTAGTGGCGGTTGGATAAAGTTTAATCCTGTTTTTGATAGGAAGGTCAATATCCAAGAGATGGAAGGATTTGCAGTCAACCATAAGCTGTATTTTACCTTTGCACCAAGGTCAACTACACTTGGAAAAGCGTATTATGAGATAAAGAATTATGTTATGGCATTAAATGAACTCTATGCTGAGATGCAGAAGCTTTGTCATGAGGTAAAAGATAGGATTACCTTTAAGATTCCTCATAGCCTTATGCATATTTTAGCTCATAACGATAGTTTGGTGGTCTATTTCTTAAAGCAGGAGTCAAAGGCTCAGATAGAGCAGACAGTCAAAAGAGTTTTTCGAAAGCACCAGGTGAATCTTATCAGAAGGAAGGCGCTTGGTAATTATGGATTTGATTTTCATGATGGTATACAAAGGATTGTTCATGGCCACGCAAAGCTTGTTGCTTTTGCAGTTGAAGAAGAGCTTAAGGATGCGATGATGCATCTTGAGTGGAAGCCTTTAGCAGTTGCAAAGTGGCTTAAAATCGAGATAAGCAGATGCAAAAGAAAGAGTATGCAGGATATATACAATGATTATGCAAGAAGAGAGATATCTATGTTTAAGGATATGGACATGGCTGAGATGTTTTCTATGCTAAGAAGCCTTTAATCAAAAAGTTTAAATACGTTCTGGTCTTATCTTAAAACCATGGGGAAAGGTAGACCAACCAGAAGCGGGATAAGACAGAATATAATCGATATTCTTTATTTTATGAAACAAGGTTATGGTTATGATATCTATAAGGTTTATCGCGAGGTTTTCCCTAATGTTACGATGAGAGTGATATATTATCATCTTAAGAAGGGCGTTGCATTGGGTGAACTTAAGGTTAGTGAGATAAAGAAAGAGCAAGGAAATTATTCATGGGGAAGTACTGTTGAAAAGATCTATTATGGATTAGGGCCAGAGGCAAAACCAATCGGAAGCTTTAGGGTTAAGGAAGCGCTTGAAAGGCTAAAGAAGATGCCTGATAGTGGGTTAGATATGCCGCTGCTGGAATTATCTCAGCCTTCTAAAGAACCCGAACAGAGCAAAGATCTCCCTCCTGGTCAGGAAGGACTTGCCCAATAATCTTTTCCAGATAAGTTTTTGAGTCTGTTTCTTTTCTTTTGTCGGAAAGTTCATCTCGTTCAATCGCTTGTTCACAAGTTTCATAAGCTCGTCTTTCTCTTTTTTTCCTGCAGGCTTTATCTTTTCAGTGATCTTGGTTGTGTATTGTTCTTTTGATAGCTCATATAATATTATTGATACTGCGTGGCTTATGTTTAAGGTAGGATAATTGCTGTTGCTTGGTATTGTCACTATGAAGTCTGCAAGAGAGATTTCCTGGTTAGTAAGGCCAGAGCTTTCCCTTCCTATCATTATTCCGATCTTTTTTTCTTTGATATCTAATCCTGAGAACTTTTCTGCTAATTGCTGTGGTGTAATCGGGTTTCTTGGGATATTATAGTCAGAGCCTAATATTGCTGTTGTGGCGATAAGATAATCATAGTTCTTAAGATAAGATCTTTTCTTTACTTTAGCCTTGTCAAGGATATAGTTTGCGTGCTTTGCCCGGTTTCTTGCCACTTTACTGTCTTTCTTGCACTTCGGGTCTATCAATACCAGATCAGAAAATCCAAAGTTTGCCATTGTTCTTGCAATAGCGCCAAGGTTTCCGCCGGATTCAGGCTGTATAAGCAGTATGTCAATCATGAATCTTTTTGTTGTTCTGCAGTATAAAAACCTTTTTATAGCGAGGTGTAACACTTAAGAGCATGAAGAGAACACCTCTTTATGATGAGCATCTGAAGCTAAAGGCGCGGATAGTTGAGTTCGGAGGCTGGGAGATGCCTGTATTCTATACCAATGTTATTGATGAACATAAGACTACTAGGACCAAAGCTGGACTTTTTGATATCTGTCATATGGGTGAGTTTATTGTTCGAGGAAAGCAGGCGGCAGAATTTGTGCAGTGCATTATCACAAACGATATCAATAAATTGACTGAAGGAAAAGCATTCTACACAGCCATGTGCAATGAACAAGGGGGTGTTGTTGATGACCTTTTTGTTTACAAGATGTCTGAATCAGAGTTTATGCTTGTTGTGAATGCCGGCAATATCGAGAAAGATTTTCTTTGGCTGAAAAAGCATATCAACAGTTATGATGTTGAGCTGAAGGATGTAAGTGAGAGGACAGCAAAGCTTGACCTTCAAGGGCCTAATTCAGAGGCGATCCTGCAGAAGATGGTCAATTATGACCTGAGCAGGCTTGAAAGGTTTCATTTTGTTAAGATCAAGGTTGATGGGATCTTGGCTACAGTCTCAAGGACAGGTTATACTGGTGAAGATGGATTTGAGCTTTATTTTGACAGTGCGCATGCAAAGGAAATATGGAATTCAATCTTGCTAAAAGGAAAAGAGCTTGGAATAAAGCCTATAGGTTTAGGCGCAAGAGACACTCTAAGGATAGAGGCTTGCTATTCTTTGTATGGTCATGAGCTGAGTGAAGGGCTTAGCCCGTTTGAGGCTGGAACTGGGTTTGTTGTCAAGCTTGATAAGCCCGCATTTGTCGGAAAGGCAGCGCTTGAGAGGATAAAAGATAAATCTTCTAGAAATATCGTCGCTTTTGAGATGATAGATAAGGGTGTACCAAGGCAAGGTTATGAAGTATTTTTTGGTGAAGAGAGAGTAGGTGCTGTAACGTCAGGCACTATGTCTCCAACATTGCAAAAGGGGCTTGGCTTGGCATTAATGGATGTAAATGTGCTTTTGGGCAGCGAAATTCTTATAAATATAAGGCATAAACTCTACAAGGCTAAAATAGTTAAAAGGCCATTTTACAGTTATAAGGGGGGATAAAATGAAAGTTGTTGAAGGATTAAAATATTCAAAAGATCATGAATGGGTCAAGGTTGAAGGTGGAATTGCAACTATTGGTGTCAGCGACTTTGCACAGCAGCAATTGACAGATGTTGTTTTTGTTGAATTGCCAGAGAAAGGAAAACAGGCTGAGCAAGGCAAGACAATGGGTGTTATTGAATCTGTGAAGAGTGTATCTGATGTTTTTGCTCCTGTGTCTGGAGAGATAATTGAGGTGAATACAAAATTAAGTGATAGTCCTGAACTTATCAACAATGATCCTTATGGTGAAGGCTGGATAGCAAAGGTCAAGATTAAAGATAAGGCTGAGCTTGATAGTCTTCTAGGGCATGAAGAATATGCTAAAACATGTGAGTCACATTGAATTTTATCCCTTCGACAGAAGCTGAGAAAAAGTTGCTGTTAAAGGAGATAGGGATTGGTTCTGTAAATGGACTATTTAAGGATATTCCTCAGTCTGTTCTGGTGAAGGAGCTTGAGATATCAAAGCCTTTGACAGAGATGCAGGTTAAGGATAAGCTTACTTCTATGTCTATGAAGAATAATGTTTGCTTTAAGTCTTTCTTAGGCGCTGGGTCATACAATCATTTTATACCTTCTGTTGTTAATCATATTGTTTCTCGCAGTGAGTTTTATACTGCATATACTCCTTATCAGCCTGAGATATCACAAGGGATATTGCAGGCGATATTTGAGTACCAGAGCATGATATGTTCGCTTACTGGCCAGGATGTTACAAACGCATCTATGTATGACGGAGCTTCAGCGATGGCTGAAGCGTGCATAATGGCATCATCAATCTCTCGTAAGAAAGAGATTGTTATCTTAAAATCTGTGCATCCTGATTATCTAAAGGTTGTGAAAACATATTGCGATGCTTATTCACTTGATGTCAAAGAGGTTGATGAGGTAGAGTTTTCGTCTGAGACTGCAGCAGTTGTTGTTCAGAGCCCTGATTTTTTTGGCAGGATACATGATTGTTCAAAGGTCAAGGAAAAAGTAGGTGATGTATTATTGGTGTGGGGAGTAGTTGAACCAACTTCATTATTTATCTTGAAAGAGCCTTCTCTTGCTGATATAGTTGTTGGTGAGGGACATAGTTTTGGTAATGCGATGAATTTTGGCGGGCCTTATTTAGGTATAATGGCGACTAAAGACAGGTATAAACGGTTGCTGCCTGGAAGGATTGTCGGCCAGACAGTTGATACAGACGGAAAGACTGGTTATATCTTGACACTTCAGGCGCGAGAGCAGCATATCAGGAGAGAGAAAGCTTGTTCAAATATCTGCTCTAATGAGGCACTTTGTGCGCTTGCTGCAACAGTCTACTTATCATATTTAGGGAAAAGCGGTGAAAATCTAGGGGATGTGTGCCTACAAAAGGCACATTACCTCTATAGTAAATTGCTTTCGAAAGGGTTTAGTCCAGTGTTTGATGCGCCTTTCTATAACGAGTTTGTTGTTAAGGTTGATAATGCTAAAGTGGTTTTGGATAAGTTGAAGCAAAAAGGGTTTATCTTAGGTGTACTGCTTGAAAAATATTATCCAGAAATGAAAGACTGTGTCTTGGTTTGCGCAACTGAGATGAATTCAAAAGAAGATATTGATGCGATGGTGGGTAGCTTATGAAACTTATATTTGAAAAGTCTGTAGCTGGAAGGAAAGCGATAGAGTTTGATACTGAGGTTCCTTTAGTTAACGGTATCTTGGATGAGGGTATGAGGCGTACAAAGCTAGGGCTTCCTGAAGTTTCTGAGATTGATGTGATAAGGCATTATACTGCGCTTTCAAGAAGGAACTTTTGTGTTGATAATGGGTTTTATCCTTTAGGCAGCTGTACTATGAAATATAATCCTAAGATAAACGAGGATATGTCTCGTCTGTCTGGGTTTAATATGCTGCATCCATTGAATCTGGATAACCAAGGTGCACTTCAGCTGATGCATGAGCTTTCTTCTGACCTATGCGAGATCACTGGGCTTTCTGCCTTTACACTTCAGCCTGCTGCAGGTGCTCATGGAGAGCTGACTGGGCTTATGATCATCAGGAAATATTTTTCTGGAAAGAACAGGACAAAGATAGTGACACCAGACAGTTCGCACGGCACTAATCCTGCCTCAGCTACTATGTGCGGTTTTACTACAGTGACTATCAAAAGCAATTCTCACGGCCTTGTTGATCTTGAAGAGCTGAAGGCTAATCTTGATCCATCTGTTGCTGCTGTTATGCTTACAATACCAAACACATTAGGATTGTTTGAAAAAGATATTCTTGAGATATCAAAGATTGTTCATGACAATGGTTCGCTGCTTTATATGGACGGAGCTAACATGAATGCTCTTCTTGGCATAGCTAGGCCTGGTGATATGGGTGTTGATGTTATGCATATCAATCTTCACAAGACTTTTGCAACACCGCATGGGTGCGGTGGGCCTGGGGCAGGTCCAGTCGGTGTTAAAGAATTCTTAAAGGATTATCTTCCTAATCCAGGCATTGATTTGGATGGTGGTGTTTATGGGTTTATCGATCATCCAAAATCAATCGGAAAGGTTCGGGCATTCTATGGGAATTTTGGTGTTATGGTAAAGGCTTACACTTACATCAAGTCGATCGGCGGGTCAGGGCTTAGAGAAGTTACTGAGAATGCTGTTCTTAATGCTAATTATATGAAAGAGATGCTGAAGAAAGACTTTGACCTTGCCCATGATACTGTTTGTAAGCATGAGTTTGTGCTTTCTGATACTGGCATGCCCAATGGCGTTACAACAAATGATATTGCCAAAAGGCTGCTTGATTATGGCTATCATCCGCCAACTATCTATTTTCCTTTGATTGTGCACGGTGCAATCATGATAGAGCCGAATGAGACTGAATCAAAAGATACTATGGATGAATTTATCTCAGTTATGAAGAAGATAAAACAGGAAGCTGTTTCTGATCCAGACTTGGTTAAGAGCGCTCCTAATACCACAGTTGTTAAGAAACTCGATGCAGTTAAAGCTGCTAGAGAACCTGTATTAAAGTTTGTTCTATAATCCAAATAATTTAGATCCGTAGTTTAGGACCAATGATATAATTATTGTCAATAAGAACAGTGTTGCAATCAGTGAATATAACTTTGCTGCTTTTCCTTTGTCTTTGAAGATGTTTCTCAATGCCAGTTCAAGCATTCTTCCACCATCTGTTATGAATACCGGGAGAAGGTTTATGAAACCTATAAGGAAGTTTAATATGAAAAGCCACCTGAACAAGCCTTTTAGCCAGTAGTAAGGCGCTTTGATCTTAGTGTATTCTGGCTTTACATCCCTAACATTTTGTACAGAAACACCGATAAAACCCCAGGGTTTTTCCTGAGGATGTTCAATCGCTTTTACTGTGTATGACTGGTCTTTTGATTCGAAAAGCATATGGTCACCTTTCTTTGTGCTCTGCATGTATGTGAGGAATTGTTCTGTGTTATCTATCCTTGTTCCGTTTATACTGTTGATTATGGTTCCTGGTTCTATACCTGCGATAAATGCTGGCAGGTATTCTTCAACTGAGATCAGCGATACTCCTAAAGGCTCTGTAATCTTTTCTTCAAATGGTGCGTATTCCTGCAATGATAGCATACCATATGCTGTGTATGGCAGGATTATGGCAATTATGATCGCTACTATTATGTTTATTGCAGGGCCTGCTGCAAAGATCGAATACTGGATGTGGTCTTTTTCCTTGACTAGCTTTTTTTCGTTTGGCTCTACAAATGCTATAGGTATTATCGGAAGGATTGCTGCAAAAAATCCTACTCCACTTGATTGGACATTTAGTTTATGTGCTCTAGCCATGACCCCATGAGCAAACTCGTGGATGACTGCGATAAAGAAGATACCTATTATAAAATACCAGAATGATAGGTAGCCTACTCCTGGGACTTCTGTAAAAGGGAGTATGAGTGCTACTCCTTTGGATGTCTCTAATGGAGCTTTTACAAGCATCAGCATCATCCTGAAAAACATAATTGAGATGTAGATCATACCTAAGAAGCCTAGACCGATGAACGATAATCCTAGCAGTTTGATAAATTCTCTGAACTTGTCTGCAAGCTTGTCCATAAGCTTTAACCCTACTTTGGTACGGATAAGGATAAGGTAAAGGAACGGAAAGATTATCTTTTGTATAGCTACACGGTCTCTATATATATACAATAGGATTGCCACAGTTATTGCAAAGAACAGTGCTGAAACCTTGTCAAAGTCAAACCATTGCGAGAAGAATGCTACTGGCAGTGCAAATAGCATCGATACTCCTAAGAAATTTAACAGTTTTTTCATTGAAGGAAAAATAAAATTGAAGATATATAAATGTTCCGAAATGTTTGGCTCTGTAGAAAATCTCGCTATCCGCTCGGGTTAGCATCGGCTACAGCCTAGATGCTTACCGTAATAAACTGACATCTCCGAAGGAGCCCTCCCTCTGTCAGCTGTTAGGTAGCGGTAAAGTGGCTTTCGCATATTGATGCTAACCTACATTTTCTACAAAGCCGAAATGTTTATATCTGTTCACTTCTGAAAAGCTTTTATGGATATGATCAAGTGGCTTTTCTCTACAGCTGAAAAGGAAGCAGAACTTGCGCCTGTCATGAGGCACCAAAAGTATCTTGCAAGGACTGATTTTGTTTTTGATGCATTTTGGCAACAGATTGCACAGAAAGAGATGATATTAAACAGGGCTCATGTCAAGTTTTTTACATCATCAAAGACAGGGTTAGAGGCTCTTCATATTAATTCTGCATTGATCAGAGTGATTACTGAATTACAGCCAATTGACCTTGATGAAGTTTTTATCAGGAAAATATTGGTGCGATCTGCTACGAAACTTGAACATGCAGATATTGGGATCAAGGCATTTCGTTTCGGTTCTAAAGGAGCAAGGAAAGAAGAATTAGTAAATGGTATTGAAGAGGGTAAACGCCGAAGCTATATAGCCTTAGGTGATGATACTTTGATAAATGAGATAAAGAAAAGGTGCGCTAAGAGATTGAATGATGTAGGGCATCTAATTAATGGATATAAAACCTTATTGTATAGGCAGAATGTTGGCATCGATCGAAAAGACTCGGATGATTCCATATATAGCTTATTTTACAAAGAAAAAGAATTGATCGGCAAATTGCAGAATTCTCTTAAAAGATTGGTATTATCTGTATTGGTGGGCGCAAAGAGAGATGTGCGCAAGATAGAGAAAAGATCGTTCTTGAGCTTAAATCATGGAAACCCTGCTTTGCTTATATTTCATGGAAATGCAGATAATCCTTATGTTATGAGGGATATGATATCCTATTTTAGGCAAAAGAGATTTTCAGTTTTTGCGCCTAGGCTTCCTGGCAGAGGGACAACTGATTATGAACTATTCAATACTTCAGCAAAGCAGGTGTGTAAGTTTGGGCAAGAGGCACTTGATTATTATTTTAGTGTCAATGGCAATAGGCCGGTCTTTATCACAGGAATGTCTCTTGGTGGGATGATCACCTTGTATCTTGCTATGCAGCCTCACAATCGTGAAAAGATTGCCGGAATAATCCCTATGAATGCTTATATTACTGCACCGATCGAGAGAAATAAGCTTGTTAAAGCTGCCTCTAGAAGATTGATCAATGTGATATTTGATCTTGGGATAAGGTTCATCCGCAGGTATCCATTAGGGCTCTATAATCGAAAGTTACAGCACGCTATCAAATCAATAATAAAATTAGAGAAGCCTAACTATGAAGAAGAGCTAGTCAGGATGTTGAGGCAAAGGCTGGATAATGAATTTAAGGAGATAATAACTAAAAAGGTTGCACAAAACCCTGAGAAAAGAGAAAGGATATTGTTGGCGTTTGAAAGGATGAAATCAATGTGTGAGCAAAGGCTAAGACGAAATTATCTTGCAGGAAAACGCGGAGCTTTCCAGGTATCTGATATCACTCAAGTTTTTATGGGGGATATTGACGATTATATCTCAATCAAGGGCCTATTGCAGCTGAATAAATTGTCAGAATACCTGCAGCAAAGGATGTCAAACATCAGTGTTCCGACATTTGTGATACAGTCTGAGAAAGATACAGTTGTTGATCCTGTGAGTGCGAAAATCATCCATGAGGGTGTAAGGGGTTCAAGATTATACATTGTGCCAAATGCGCAGCATGTACTTGTTTTAGAACCTGAAAGGGTAGATGTGTTTGAAAGGATGTATAGGTTTATTGTAAGTCATAGGAAAAGT
>JAHJBD010000092.1 GCA_018813725.1 Nanobdellota archaeon
ATCAATTATACAATCCCTGGCACACTTCCTGACGGCACTTATTTCCTTAACATGACTGCAGAGGATAATGCTGGAAATATGAATGAGACATTCCTTGGCAACTTTACTGTTGACAGTATGGCACCTAGGATCGATAACTTAACTACGGTTCCTGGCCTTCCAACCTATAATAATGGTACTGAACAGAATCTTGTTGTTAACTTTACAAGTTCGGAGTATCCGATCAATATCACATTCTATCTGTATAATAGCACTGGCTCTGTTGTCAATACAAGCGGCCCATGGACAATCCTGAATATCAGTTATCTGCCGGTGAATTATACCCTCCCTGGAACCTTGCCTGATGGAGTGTATCTCCTAAATATGACTGCTGAGGATTTGGCTGGCAATGTGAATGAGACTTTTGTAGGCAACTTTACAGTAGACAGCATGGTACCTAGGATTGATAACTTGACTACTGTACCTAACTTACCAATCTATAATGATGGGACTGAAGAAGATATTGTTGTCAACTTTAACAGCAGCGAGTATCCTATCTATGTGACGTTCTATCTGTATAACAGCACTGGCTCTGTTGTTAATACCAGCGGGCCTTGGACTGTTCTTGATGCAAATTATCTGCCTATCAATTATACAATACCTGGCACATTTCCTGACGGAGTATATTTCCTAAATATGATTGCTCGTGATCCTGCTGGTAATGCTAATGAGACATTCCTTGGCAACTTTACAGTTGATGGCACTGTCCCGCTGATACAGTTTGAGAGCCCAACTCTTCCAAGCGGGTCTGTTGTACAGAAGACTTGGGTTGAGATAAACGTATCTGCTACAGATATCCATTTTGCTAATATTACTGTGTATCTGTATAACAGCACATCTCTGGTAAATGTGACAACATACTATAGTTCACCTGCTTATGCAAATATTACAAATCTATCAGATGGTGGTTATTATTACAATGCAACTGTGTATGATTTGGCTGGAAACTACAACAAGACTGCAACCAGGACATTAACTATCGGGCAGTCAGTTCCAATTGTCAGCCTTGTCGCTCCTGCTCATAATGCGACTGACGGAGATGGGCTTGGTGAATTTACGTGCAACGCGATTTCAACCAGCGGACTAAAAAATATAAGCATAGTATTTGAAGGATTGATCAACCAGACACTAAATGCCAGCGGAATAACTAATTCTTCGAACTTTAATATCTCTGTATTGCCTGATGGCAATTATACTTGGAGCTGCATCGCTTATGATATAGCTGGAAATAGGGGATATTCAGCAAATAGGACATGGTATGTGAATATATTACAGCTTCCAATATACACCAATACTAGTAACAGGGGGAATACCACAAATTTCTCTAATGTTCCTGACCTTGGGAATGTATGCAATGGAAATGCGATACTTGATCAACCAGACGTCGGGCTTATCCAGTGGTTCCATTGCGTCGATGTAAGGAGCCAGAATTTTGATATCAATGTGAACATATCACATAATAATATCACTGTTAATTTTGGGCTTAATCCAACATTTAATTCAACTGCAAGGCTCAAGATAAGGAACCTGACATGGGAAGATGTGCCTGTACTTTATAAGAACGGAGAGGTATGTCCAAACAGCACTTGTTATGATGTTGAATACAGCAGCAATACCGTAACATTCTATGTGGGTAATTTTTCCTCTTATACTACTGGAGTAAGCGCTGCACTTGCAATATGGGACAGCGGTGATGCAGACATGCCTTATGCTAACCAGACAGAGGCTATCGGTGATAATGTTGTGTTCTTTGCTAACTATACAAAGACATCAAACCAGAACCCTGTACTTGGCGCAACATGCTTTATCAATTTCAGTGATAAAAGTGCATTCATGACTTATAATACGACCACTTCATATTATCAGTATAACAGGACGTTTGCTGCTGTTGGAAACTACAGCTATAACATAACCTGCGACAAGCTTGGATTTGAGAAGCTGAACTTGAGCGATAGTATAATCATCACTGACAGTGCTGCACCAAATGTAAGTAATCTGTATCCATTGGCAGGAAGCAATTATTCAGAAGGGTTTATCGTCTCTATCAATGTGACTGTCAATGATACAACTGGTGTTGATACAGTTCTTGCTAATGTAACTTTACCTGATGGCAGTTCTGTTATTGTATTCTTAAATCATACAGCGGGACAGTTGTATTTCAATAACTTTACACAGACAACATTGATCGGGCTATATAATATTACAATAATCGCTAATGATACATATGGCAACACCAATTATACTGTCAAGACTTACTTTAGTATTGTTGACAGCACTGCTCCGATAATCAGTTTGAATACGCCGCTTAATAATTCTAACACCTCATCAAGGAATGTTGTGTTTAATTACACTGCAACTGATAATTATTATGCTACCATGAACTGTTCTGTCTATGCTGATGGAGCGTATAACAAGAGCGGCACTGGAGTAAATGGTACTCCATCAACTATAACTATCAACAGCTTTACTGATGGGCTTCACAGCTGGTATATCAACTGTTCTGATGCAATGCGTAATTCAAATGTAAGCAGGGTTAGGTACTTTACAGTTGATACAACTCTTCCAACATTTACCAGCTTGAAAACCACACCTGATGATGAAGATGGGCTTGATCCAAACATTACGATCACTGTGTATGGAAATGTAACTGATAATATTACAAGTGTTAATACAGTAATACTGCAGTATAAGCTGCACAGCTCAAGCAATTATACCAACACTTCAATGATATATAATGCTGGACTTGGACTATATGTAGGGTATCTGAACCTTAGTGCTGCTGGTGTGTATGACCTTAGGATGTTTGCAAATGATACAGTTGGAAACCGGGATATAAGCAACACTATCAATATTTCAGTATACTATGACCGGACATGGACAAGGACACCTTCAACATTCCCTGTTAAGAACGCTAATGTGTCAACATTAGTTACACTTGGTAACTTGATAATCAATAATACAGGGGATTATGCTATGAATTTCTCAGTGTTGTCTAATTATCCTGCAACTACTACATATGATACTACAGCGAATTTCACATTAGCTGCAAAAGGTGTAAAGACATTGCTTGTTAAAGACTTTGTAAATCAAAAAGGTATAAAGATAGTCACGCTAAATATTACAGCATCACCAAATGGTAATCCAAGCTCTAGAAAGACTACTGGACAGATAGTAGTTGCAGGCGGACAGCCAGTATTGTCTGTAACATTCACAACACCATCTGCAGATACTCTTTCAGTTCTTAGGGGCGCAACATCAGTCGAGTTTACTGCACAGGTTGAGAATATCGGAAGAGGGAATGCTACTAATGTAACATTGTTCCTTGATATACCTGCTTCATGGACAGTCACGTTTGGCGCTACAAGCGTATTCTTTGGCCAGATACTGCCTGGAAATACTGAACAGATATCAATTGAGGTCACTATACCAGCAAACGAGACACTTGGTGATTATATTGTGGTCGGTAATGTGACTGGTTATAACACAACAGGTGGAAAACTTGAACTACTTGGACTTGCTTTCTCAGATACTGTTACTGTAACTGTGACTGAGCCTGCTTCTACATTAGGTGGCGGCGGAGCAGGCGGCGGTGGCGGAGGTACTACTACAATTGCTCCAAGCACACCTGCAGGCAGCGGTGGCGGCGGAGGCTCTTCTGGACCTAAGGTAATCGGAGGGCTAGTATTATTTGATACTGAGGAAAGCTTTGAGGTTGTAAGAGGAATGTCTGAGTATTTCCCTATCAAGATAACTAACGTCTACCAGGATGCTACTATGTATAATGTGAAGATAAGTGTAGATGGGTATCTTGCACAGTATCTTACGCTGGTTCCAGATGAGATAGACTCAATCTTACCTGGCATGTCAAAAACAATCAGGGTAAAGATAGATTCGCCAAGGTATTTTGACAGGGAAGAGTTTGACCTTTACTTCAAGATAACATCGAACTTGCGCGGTTCTGAGACAATCACACTTGAGAATGGCGAAAAGTCAACGCGTAATATCGATAAGAACCTGGTTGAGAACAGGTTTGTGAAGCTGTATGTGCTTGAGATAAGCGAGACTGAGGCTAATTTCAGTCTGGCAGAAGCTGAGAAATATATACAGGAGATGAAAGATGAGGGCATACCTAGTTCAAAGGTTGAGCTGCTGCTTGAGCAGGCAAGAAAGGCTATGGAAAGCAAAGATTATGGCCGCGCAAGAGATATCAGCGAACAGATCGGCCAAGCTAGAAATGATGGGTTTAAAGCGCGAGATCTTATCTCTAAATTAAGGGACCAGATCGCTCTTGCAGAGGATAAAGGGGTTGATGTATCAGAAGCAAAGGCTTTGCTAAATCTTGCTATAGCTGCTTATGAAAGAGGAGATTTTGAGACTGCAATTTTTAGAGCTAATGATGCTATCGTTACAATACTATTATTGAGCCAAGGAAGGTTGAATATAATCTGGCTGCTAAGGACATACTGGCATTACTTCCTATTATTGTTCGGAGTATTGTTGCTGCTTGGATGGCTAGTGAGGCGCAGGGTATTGATAATATTGATAAAGAGGAAGCTTGAAGACCTGGATAAGGAAGAAGCTACAATACATGGACTGATGGAGGATTTGCAACGGAGCGTATTCAAGAAAAAGGAGATCTCTGTATCAGAGTATCATACACAAGTGTATAATTATGAGAAACGCTTATCTGAGATAAGGCATGAGAGAGACCAGCTACAGCATAAGAGGATATCTATGTATAGGGGAGAAAAGGAGCTATTGATGCTCAATAAAGAGGACGCAGCAGTTGTTGAGAAATTGCGCAGATTGCAGGATGCATATTTTAACAGGAAAACTATCAATCATAGGACATATTCACGTAAGAAGGAAGAATATTCATTAAGAAGACAGGAGATAGAGAATTCGCTTGCATTGATAGAGAGGAAAAATGCGACAAAAGAGGCTTTAAAGGAGGTCAAGGCGCACAAAAAAGCAGCAAAGACCGGAAAGGTTGCAGCTATGAGCGTTCCTATGGTTGAAAAAGGAAGCGGGTTGAAGCGTGAGGGGCATCCAATGCATAATCCTTTCCTTGATAAGCTGATTGCAATATTTTCAATCGCTGGAATGTTTGTGATGTCGGTCGGCATCTTGCTAAACGCACAGATGATCACAGAAAGGGTACCTTATGGAGAGCTCTTGTCATCTGCAAAGATTCCTGGTGACATATTGACTGTGACGATGTTGGTTTTTGTTGTATTTGCTATTGCAGTAATGATATTTTATGGTGGGAAAAATGAGAAGTGAAACTGAGAACGTGAAATGGATGTATCTTATCGGGATAGTGTTGTTAGCATTGTCCATATTTGGCATATCTCATATATCAACTGAACATTGGGGTATCACTGGAGCAGTAGTAGGAACCAGCGTCGCTGATATAAGTGATGATCCGAACGCTTACCTCATCGATCAGTATAAGGATGCTACCAAAGATGATGCTTTTGCAGCGCTTCTTGATGCTGAGCAGATACTCTATGAGATGAAGCAGGATAACCTGAGCATCCATTACATAAATGACAGCCTGATAGAGGCAAGGGGTTATTTTGAAGGCAATGATTATGATGTGCTTTTAAGAGAGATTGAGCTGATCGAAGACCCTATACGGAGAGAGAGCGCTAAAGATGCGCTGATAACTGCAGAGCGGACTGTGGGTACAGGAGTAGATTATCCAAGGGTTATGCAGATTGTTGAAGATATCAAATGGAGACGTGATAAGGCATATGAGCTTCAAGACAGGATACGTGCATACGAGATCCTTTTCAGCGAGCTTTCACCAAGCATGAACATAAGTACTGCTGTCTTGATCCTTGACAATGCCCGAATTGAACTGGATGATGAAAGGTATGTCAAATCTGAAGATCAGCTTAGCCTGATAGATAATGAGCTTGACAAGATTCGGGCTGAGAGCACTTTTGTAAGGACAATAATCAGGATAGGAAGAGATACGATAATCGCATTTTTTGTCGATAATTACATTGCGATAATAGTATTTTTGCTCTTGGTACTGATATTTTTCATGGTATTTTTCAGAAGGCTGCAGATATATCTTCTTAAAAAGAAGATAAGAGATATGGTGCTTGAACAGGATGTCTTGATCAAGCTTATCAAGACAGCTCAGGAAGACTATTATGCACATGTTAAGATCCCAAGGAAGCTGTATGAGACAAAGGTGTTCAATTATAAAAAGCGTGCTGGGGAGATCAAGAGCCAGCTTCCTGTGCTGAACAGAAGCCTTGACAAGCTTAAAAAATTAAAGAGGTTTGTATGAAAAAGAAGGATCTTGTTGCAGTTGCTGTAATCTCTTTTATCTGGGCTGTCTTAACTATTGTCCTTAATCTTACCCAGACGTATTGGGGTTTTGTGGGTGTGCTTTTTGTTACTGGGCTTTTTGCTTGTTTGGTCGCGTTTTTGGTCAAGAAGATAGGTTCGGTATTGTTGTTTTTCTGTCTTGGGGGGATATTTAGCATAGGTTTTGATAATCTAGGGCTTGGATATTGGAAACTCCTTGTATTGCCTCTTATGGGGGTTGTTTTTGAGCTTGCATATTTTGGGCTTCGGATGGAATTTAAGAACCTGGCTGTTGATGGGTTAATCGCTGCAGCACTTTCAAATGGGGCATTGCCGTTCTTGATGATGCTTCTTATCAAGGGAGGTAATAGGGATATTTTGTCTTATGCGATAAATTTCTCAATTATTGCAGCCTTGTCTGGGATATGCGGTGCTGTGGTAATGTCAATATTATGGTACTACATAAAAAGCACAGAATTTGTGGTCAAGTTTCAGTATTCTTCTTAACTTTTGAGTGCACTATCTAACTTGTTTCTATCCCGCCAAAGACTTCCTGGTCAGGGTAGATGACTATGCCTGTGTCTGTGATCTCCATGGCGACAATCTTTTTCTTGTGGTGTTCGCCTCTTAGTTTTAGGATCTCTATGGCGTTTTCCCTTACATCTTCGCGCTTGATATTATAGAATACGATAACACCGTCTGCAAGGAACTCTTCAACACCGGTAGTTGAGAATATCTCAGGGATCTGTTTTGTCTCTGTGATAAGTAGGTTAGTTGAGCCCAGCTTTTCAAAGAACCTGAAAAGCTGCTCTATGTAGATCCTGTAGCTGTCTTCTTTGCCTGTGAACGCAGAAGCTATAGCAGTGAGGCTGTCAAGGCCGATGAATGTAGGCTTGATGTTGCCCGGTAAGATAACAGGGTCTAGGTCGATCAAAAGCTCACCTTTTTCCTTTTCAAGCATGGCTTCAATCGTCCTTGTGATCTCGAAAGGTGAGTATCTCTTTATTACCAGGTTTCCTGATTTGATAAGCTTTTCAGGGTTCCAGCCAAAATCTTTCATATGGTTGATAAGCCGCTGCTCAGATTCCTCAAAACTCATATAGAAGCATTTCTCGCCATGTGATGCATGGTAGCAAAGAGTTTGCAGTGCGAAGATAGTCTTGCCTGAGCCTGCGCCGCCTGCGACAAGAATTGATGATCCTTTTGGGATGCCTTTATTCAAGAGCTCGTCAAAGCCTTTGATGCCGGTAAAAACGTATTTTTTTGTGTCTGGTTTTCCCTCACTTATCTTGACTTTCTTGAACTGGTCTCTTTCTCTTGCAATCTCAGCCTTTATATCGGCCATGTTGAATCTCTTCTTGCCGCCTTTTTCTACCTTTTCTTTTAAGTCCTTTTCAGGCTTATTTTCAATTGGCTTTGTTTGTTTAACTGGCTCCTTTTTTATGTGTTTCTCCTGTCTTGCCAAGTCTTCTTTTATCGACCTTGTGACAGCTTTAATGTCTTTTTTTGGTTCTTTCTTGAACCTATCTTTAAATTTGGACAATACTTTTGGTTTTTCAGCTACTGGGACTGCCTTTACCTTAGGCTTATTTTTCAGTTTTTCTGCTTTTGATAGTAGTCCCATCTTAGTTTATACCGTATTTGTTCAGTGTCTTTTTGTATATATCAAAATCCTTTGACTTTGAGAATTGCTCTATCTCATCTTGGGGGAGTCCTGCCAGGAGGTTGTCCATCTTCTTTAGCACGACTTTCATCTGCTGAATATTATCTGGTACGCTTGCTGAATGAATCCTGGTTTTTTGTTTAATATCAGATGGCTTGAACCTGCTCTCTATTATCAGTTTGAGCTGTCTTAATTCTTTTTCCAATGATTCTTTTTCATCGATCTTCTCTTGTTTTTCTTTTGTTATCTGGTGAAGATCTGCGGCATGTTTATTCCTTTTTTTAAGGGTTTGTTCAAGTTCATCATCTTCTTGAGTTGCTTTGGAAATATCTTTCTCAATATGGTTCAGTTCAGAGTTAAGGTGGTCTAACCCATGCTGTGATATCGAGATCTTCTTGTTGAATGATCTTTTTTTTGTCAGTTCTTTTGTCAGCCTGTTCCTAAATGCTGTTTCTTTTTGCTTGAGCTTTTCTTTTTTTTCCTTTATCTCTTGCTTTTTGCTATCAGCTGCGACTCTTTGGCTTTTGTCGTATCTTTTCTTCAATTTCTCAATCTTAGATTTTAGACGATATAGCTCATTATCTTTCTTTATTTTAATCTTCTTTTGTTTCTTATATTTATATCTTTTCAAGTCTTTTTCAACTTTGCCTTCTTTATTTTTTATGTGTACCACAAGATCTTCCATCTTGCCGTTCAGTTTCTTATCCTGTGCCTTGGCCTGCGCAAGCATATCCTCATACTTTTTGATCTCGCATGCGACTTCTTGATTAAGTTTTTCAAGTTTACTGTTGAATTCTTTCCTTTTCTTATCTTGAGTTTCCCTTATTCTTCTTATTTTGGACCTTAGATCTTCCAATTCTTTCTTGGCAAGTTTTGCGTGCATATTTGCTTTTTTTCTTGCTGCTGAAAGCTGCCTATACAGGTCGCTTTCAAAACCTTTTTTCTGGCTTATCTCTTTTTCAAGGGTATCTAAAAGTTTTTTGGTGTCAGCAATCGCTTTTTCTTTATCTGCTGCCTTTTTTGCTCTGATTGCTTTAGCTTCTTTGAGTTCTTTTAATCTTTCTTTTATTTCTGCTTTCTTTTTCCTAATGTTTCTTATGTTGATCCGCTTATCATCTTTTGATAATTTTTGTCTTAACTCAGATTCATGTTGCTTTAGCTTATTGATATCATCAAGCTCTAAAGAAATACTATTATTTAAAACTCTAACTAGCGCTTTATTGGTACTATCTAGGTTACCCATCACCATCTTTTTAGTAAAATCTGATTTTGGTATTTATATATTTAACTGTTTTATAAGGATTGTACAGTGGAGAGTTTTAAAATATCACTCTTTCTTCATAAAATACTATATGATCTTCAGAAATATCGTGCCGATGAACGCGCCTATGGCTCCGCCCCAAAGGTAGATCGACCTGTCCTCAAAAACGTGCTTTTCTGGCGGGAAAAGTTGGCCTCCGGGGTAAAAGTTCCAGTGGATGTCAAAGAAGTATAATGCCAGGATCGCTGCAAGGTAAGATATTATAAAGAATACTGGGATGGCTGCAAGGTTTGGAGTTGGCTTGAGCTGGATGACCTTATCAAAATATCTGCTTAACCCTGTCAACACATCTTGTTTTGTCTCGTCTTCTATCATTGTGAAGATAGCGCTTTTACCTGACTTTCTTAGGGAACCTATAAGGTTTTGAGCGAATACTGAGACGTGTCTTATCTCATTGTAGATGAAAAGCGTGGAGATGCTGTCAAATATGAGCGCTTTTGCACCCTGGCTTAATGTCTTATTGATGGCTGCTGAAAGATGGGTCAGCGAACTTGCATCATCAAGGTATATGCTGTTTGGCAATTCTACAAAGTGTGGGTTTGTGGGCCTTGTGATGGTGTCAACAAACATGAATTTTTGCAGGTCGATATTGGCATATTGCAGTTTTGTGGTCAGGCTGTCTAGTGTCCTGTTCATGTTAACATAGCAGATAGAGCTGTATGCTGCGGCATACTGTCTAGAAATCCTGATAACTTTGTTCATGTAATCCTTGTTTGGGATAACTACTAAGGATATCTGGCTCATTTTAGCTTATCTTTGATTGCGCTCACAAGATTATCTAAGTTATCTGTGCCTAAAAGCAGGATGAAATCACCTTTGATTTCAGTGGTCGGGATATTGAACCTTATCTTAAGCAGTATCACTTCTTTGTTTTTTATGTTTGAGGCCATCAATCCTGGGATCGATGAACCAAAGGCTGATATTAGCTTTGGTCTTGAATGCCTGACCTTAAGTTTTAAGAAATGTGCCATCTCTTGCAGGTAGCTTTTGATGAGCAGCTGTCCTATTTTCAGCAGGGTCTCTTTGTCTTTTGTCTTAAGTACCTTGTTTTTCTTTTTGCTCACAAGGTTGGAGAGGTTGACCGCGCTTTCGACCGGCATCGCAGTGATCATGGCTCCGCTGATATGGTCATCTACTGGCGAGAAGATGCCCACAATAAGCTTTTTTGGTGCTGAGATGTATCTGGTGATACGGGCTAATGATGTTATATGGATATTTGGCGCATCCAGCATAACTGTTTTTCCTGTAAGCCTGGAGAGAGCTGCTGAAGCTTTTCCAGAGCCCATATTTCCTATCTCTTTAAGCGCGTCCTTGAATCTCATGTATGTTAATGGGTTCATCTTAGTGCCACCTTTACTGCTTTTATCAAATCATTTAGATCGCCGGATTTTGGGACAAAACAGACCGCTCCAAGCTTTTTTGCTCTTGCGATGATATTTTTTTGTTCCATCACTGATACGATCATCACTTTTGCGTCTTTATCTAATTCCATAATCTGTCTTAATGTGTCAAGGCCTGTGATAGGAGGGCCAAGCACTATGTCCAGCAGTACTAGTCTTGGGTTATGTTTTTTGAACAATCTCAGTGCTTTTTTTCCGTTATCTGCCTCGATGAAATCTTGGAAGCCTGCAGCTTCCAGTCTCTTTCTTATCATCGCTCTTGCAAAGCCGCTGTCGTCAATTAATAGTATCATCTGGACACCTCTTGACATGCATCATCGTATTCTTTGATCAACTTCTTGGTTCCAGGCGCTTTGTCAAAGCCTGCCAATCTTTGCAAAAATTCAGGGTCCAAGCAGAAATGCTCTTTTTTCTTGATCACCTTATAGCATCCCATGATGTTGATATAAATGTCTTCAAAGAATTCCAGTATTGGCTTTGTCAGCCTCTTCTTGTCGTTTTTTATCCTGAAGGTCAACATCTCCATCGGATGGCACAAGAGGGCCATAGTGAAGTGTTTTGCAAGCATTGAATCGCCTTTGACCCTGTGCGCTCTTGTCATCAGGATGTCCAGCGCTGCTGTGTCTTTAGTATTTTTTTCTAAGGCTGTCAATGCTTTTCTTATCTTCCTTAGGTTGGATCTTGTGTCTTCAAGATATTCTTTTTCTAATCTTATATTAGCCTGCATAACCTATATATCTTAGAATAATCGTTTATATACTTTTCTATGGAGCCTGATGCCTTGTCAGCCGAGCATAACGTTGATCCTGTCCAGCAGCTGCTGTTTCTCAAAAGGTTTTGCCAGAGCGTCTGAATTCATGTCGATATTCTTGACAAAATCTGAGGTGTCGCCAAGAACGCTGATGCACAGCACCTTTAGTTTCTTGAATCTTGGCTGCTTTTTAAGCTCTAGATAGAATGTGTCACCACTTTTTCCTGGCAGGATAATATCTAATATCATCAGGTCTGGAATCTTTTTTTTCAGCGCCTTTGATGCCTCTTTTGTGTCTGTTACATAAACTGCAGAGTATTTTGTACCAAGCATCTCTTTGTAGATGTCTACAATCTCAGGATCATCTTCAACTATCAATATGCTTTTTTTCATGTTTTGCCTCCGGTATCATTATTGTGACTTTTGTGCCCTTGCCAAATGTTGACATTATGTCCAATGTGCCAGAGTGCAGTTGGACAATCTTTTGGCACAGGGCGAGGCCGATACCCATGCCTTGTATGCTCGGGTCGAGCTGTGTGAAGGGTTTCTTTACCTGTTCCATGTCTTCTTTTCTTATCCCGATGCCTGTATCTTCCACAGCAAATACAAGATTGTTATCTTTGAAGCTGCAGGATAGCCTTATCGTGCCCTTTTTTGTGAACTTGATAGCGTTTTCGAGCAGGTTTCTTACTAAAGTCTTCATCATCTCTTTGTTGAGCTTGAATTTTTTGTCTGTATGGGTGGCTGTGACTATGGTAATCTTTTTCGGGTGGTAGGCTTTTGCCATGTCTTTTAATAAATCGCAGAAAATGACTGGAGTTTTCTGGATACCTTCTAACTCCTGGAGTTTGCTGAATTCTAGCGTCTGAGATACCTGCCTGATAGCAAAAGCAGTATTTTTCTTGATTATGTCCAGGTATTTGTTGATATTTTCCCTTTTTTCAACAGGATTCTTAATATATGCCTGCAGGATATTTGATGCCATCTGGATCTTGCTCACTGGTGTCTTGAATTCGTGAGTCAAGTCCCTTATTGCGTTGGATTTCAGTTCATCTATCTTTTTTAGCTCGTCATAGGCTTTCTTAAGTTTTGTGACATCCAGGCCTATTGAGAGTAACCCTATTACTTTTCCTGTTCGGTCTTTTAGGGTCTTATCATGCCATTCGATATAGACCAATTCTCTGCTTTTTGTGACTATAGGATTAACATTGCCAATTGTCTGGATATTAGAGATAGCTTTTTTGAACAGCACTCTGATATGGCTGAAATCCTGTTTTGGCAGGAATGTTTTGAACCAGTCTTTTCCTTTTACTTCTGTTAGCTTATATCCTGATACCTTTTCCATATATGGATTAAAGCTGATTATCTTCCCTTCTGGGCTTAGCACCAATATTATGGTCTGGGCTGTGTCAATCAGGGATTGTGAGAAATCATGCGCTTTTTTCAGGTCTTCTTCTGTCTTCTTTTGTTTAGTTATATCGCGGGCGATACCTTCAACACCAA
>JAHJBD010000093.1 GCA_018813725.1 Nanobdellota archaeon
ATAGGAAAAGCAGAAGAAGAGATAAAACTATTGCCAAACAACTATTTCAACGGAGTTCTGTTTGACCCTTTCAGCCCAGGCAAGCATAAAGAGATGTGGTCTTTAGACATATTCAAAGAATGCTTTAGGGTTATGAAACCAGGATCCCGATTAACAACTTATTCCTGCGCAGTATGGATAAGAGACAACATGAGAGAGGCAGGTTTTCAAGTTATTGACGGCCCTATCTTAGGCCGAAAGAGCGCAAGCACTATTGCCATCAAACCTGAATAGTTCAGCAGCAAAGCATAGGTGACTACAAAAACAAGCAAATGTAGTCACCTAAGGTAAAAAATACTAGAAATGTAGTCACCTACTGCTCAACAACTTCAAAATGTTCCTGCACTAACTTATCAAACTCTGTTGGAGCCATGTCAACCACACTGTTTCTTGGCCCTTTGGCACCAAAGAAATAAAGCACTGTTGGAGGAATATCAGAAGGTTTGAAAGGCAGTGTATCTACTTCCATCATCTCAGCCCAGGAAGGCACCAAAATATCTGTCCCAGGTATATTTTTTCCTCTATATTCTGCAGGTATTAAGTAATCCGACATATTTTACAAGAATAGCGCTGATATTATAAATATAACTTTAAAAACCCAATTCTACCCCAAACAAAAATGCTAAAGATAAGATCACCAAAACAAGAAAAGATAGTAGAGGCAGTACAGTCTTTCCTAAGAGGCCAAAAAGAGCTTGATCTTCCAAGAATCGGCGGAAACAAGTGGGATTTCCATGTCTATGATATCAGCGTAGCAGTTGACACAGCATACCATGAGATAGACGCAGCAGTAGAACTCATAAAAGCAGAAGCGATCATATCATGCCAAAAAGGCTGCGGTCACTGCTGCTACCAGCCTGTCACTGCAACATTCCCTGAGGTCATGCTTATAGTTGAATACATGAAGACAGATAAGGGTGCAAAAGAGCTGTTTGTTGAGCAGTACAGGAACTGGAGAAAAAACTTTGACCCTTATGCTTACACAGATGCAGCAAACCATGATTTACAGGCAGCTATTAGGGGTAAGGAGTCAAACCGATTGCTTGACTTGGCAATTGACCGTGTCCAGTGCCCTATGCTCTATGACAATGAATGCACCATCTACCAGGCAAGGCCGATGGTTTGCAGGGCCATGCTGTCTGTTGACGACCCGGAAAAATGTAAGACAGGAGGTTTAGCCATGCTTGCCACTGGAAAGACACTAACAAGGGTAACTCACATGTCAACCTCATTATACATAGACCTTTCAGCTTCTTTAGGTATAGACGGCCTTGTCAACATGCCAATGCCTTTGGCAGTGTTCGAGTTTATGAACGGCGGTAAAGGTTATGTAGAATCAACCGCAGCAAAGGTTAGGCAGATGTTAAGGTGATATCTAACCCAAAACAATATCCAAGATCTCATCACCGTACTTCATGACCTTTGTGGGCCCCATGCCATAAACCTCACCAAGTTCATCAAGCGTGGCAGGCCTTTTCTGGGCGATCTCTATCATTGTCTTATCATGCATTATCATGAATGCAGAGACATTGTGGTTCCTAGACATCTGTGTTCTCCACTCGCGAAGCCTCATTATGACATCACCGCCTTTTGCCTGAGCTCTTGGAGCAACCTCTGCAGAATTAAGCAAAGAAAGCATCTCATCTGTGATAAAATAAGTAGGTTTTCCAGAATGTGTCATCACAAGTTTTCTTTTGGCGCGGGACATAGCAACATAAAAAAGCCTTCGCTCTTCTTCCTCTTTATCATATTCATCGATCTTTATCATCTCTATCACTGGATGCTCTGACCCTTTGCATGGGAAACTTAAAGAATTACATCCGACGATAAACACCATCTCAGCTTCTAAGCCTTTGATAGCATGTATTGTAGCTAGTGTCACATCACCTTTGAGAGCAACAACACTCGCCTTCATCTCATCGCTTCTCTTGATATGCTTTATACCACGAGAGAGTAAAAGTGTAGAAAGATCATTCAGCTGCCTGTTAGTACGGGCAAGCACAAATATCTCTTCACGAGGGAGTTTAGAAGCAAGTATCCCCTGAGCCACAAACTCAAACTCAGCACCTTCTGAGATGAACTTGATCAGCTGTATCTCTTTTTCACCAGCAAGCGCAGACTCAAGGTCAGCAAGACCCATCTTTGAGATAGATTTGTTGATAAGAGAAACAATGTGCTTTGTTGACCTATAATTTTTAGTCAAAGTTATCACACTGCACCCTTTATACTTATCCTCAAAATTAAGTATATACTTGATGTCAGAGCCTCTCCAGCCATAGATAGACTGCCGAGGATCGCCTACGCAAAATATGTTCTCAACCTTAAGCAGGTCAACGAGCTTTATCTGTGTCGAATTAACATCCTGATACTCATCTATCAATACATGCGAAAACTTAGGTATAAATGAAGGGTTTGCCTCAAGAAAAGCGATAGCATCGATCAATTGGTCAGCAAAATCACGAAGCCCATTTTTCTTCATGAACGCTTCGATATAATTGCACACCCCAAACATAAGGTTAGCGCTATCCTTATGCTCGTCACCCTGGAAAGCTGACTGCTCTATCCTCTTGTTCTTGAACTTAAAATAATCCCGCACAAAGAAGCAATCATTCAAAAAAACCCGTGCAAGCTGCTCAGGTGTCTTGCTCCTTTTCTGGGCATAGGTAAAATAAATGTCGATCGCCCTTGCCATGTTAAGTTTCAGCATTGAAAGCGCCCTATTGATGATGGTTATCTTATCACGATATGAAATAACCTTAACCTCTCTGCCATATATCTTATCATTGTGGAGACGAAGTATCTTTTCACAGAAAGAATTGAATGTCTCTATCATCACATTGCTGTCTGGTAGTCTCGATATCATCTCCTGCCTTGCTTTACGCGTAAATGTTATCGCAAGTATCTTTGAAGGGTCAACCCCCCTATACTTGATCAAAAACTCTATACGTTTAGTCAAGACAGTGGTTTTCCCAGACCCAGCACCAGCGATGCAAA
>JAHJBD010000011.1 GCA_018813725.1 Nanobdellota archaeon
ACATACAACCTTTTATGTCTGCAACACTTCCGGATATAATCCATATCTTCTGCCATTACAAGTCTCCTATCAAATTCTATATGTAATTTATTATTAGAGAATATACCCATACCAATGCCACATGGCCTTATTTTAGATGTTAACCTAAACCAAAAGTTAATAGAATTAAAAATAATCCTAAATTTTGGTTTTCTGGACAATGGCACATATTTTGGTATTCCTACTGCCTCAGTTTTCAGCTGTTCCAGAGAATTTTCAATAAACCTATTATCCATCACAACATCAGCATCCAAAAACAGCAATCTTTCGTACTTAGCTTTAGACGCGCCCAAATTCCTCTGGTAAGCTACATTCCTGTTATCAGAATTAATCAATTTCAAACTTAACCTATCGTTAAATTTTCTAACTACAGCTTTAGTCTTATCATCACTATGCCCATCAACGACAATAACCTCAAAATTCTTATAGGTTTGCCTGCATAAACATTCCAATAATTTCCCAACATACCTCTCTTCATTCAGTGTTGGTATAATTATAGATAATCCTTCCATCCCATAAAAAACAAGCCTATTTACTATATAAACATTATCAAAACCTATTTAAACCAATATAACTATCCCAGCATAATGTCCCCTGAGCCCTTTTTCATTTCAGCAGGCCTGATAGCATTCTTTCTTGTATATTCATATCTTTCAAGGACAGAAAAGCAAAAGCTGCCATTAAGGTTCTTCACTATTCTGCTGTTATCAGCATACCTGGGCGCAAGGATAGTCTACCTGATCCAGAAAAAGCAGCCTTTCAGTATAGGCAACGGAATAGTAAGCTGGGGGTTTATCATAGGAGGCTTCATAGGAATACTCATATACTTCCAGTTATTCAATAAAGACAAGAATTCACCAGTAAACATAGCCAAAGAAGCAGACAAGATCCTTACAGCGAGTGCTTTAACCTTTGCAATCACAAGGATCGGCTGCTTTCTTGACGGACATTTATTAGGCACACCAACCGCTTTACCATGGGGAGTGTTCAAATATGGAGCACTAAGGCACCCTATAGGAATATACCTCTCATTATCAGCATTGCTAATTTTCATGATCCTTTTCAACAGATACCCACATAAGAAGTATCACGGAGAGGTAGCATTATGGTTCCTCCTCATATACTGCTTCAACAGGTTCTGGATAGAATTCATGGCTGTAGGGCACTTAGCGCCAGGCATAGACCCAAGATACAGTGGATTGTTACTGATCCAATGGATATGCCTAATAACAATAATAATTGCAGCTCATGAACTTATAAAAGATTATTCCTTGATTAAAAGACTAAAACTAAATTCAGTCGAAAAATACTCAGAATTTCTAAACAACCATTCATGGCTAAAGCAGCAGAAAATATTCTATAGGAAAACCTAGCTTTCAATCTCCCTTATCAGTTTGTCAAACAATCTCTTTGTATTCTCCTTTAACTCAATAAATTGCTCTTGTTCTAAAGATGTTTTGATAGAATACTGCATATTCTCTCTTATATCCAGTATCTTGTTGCTATGTTCAATATCCTCAGTGACGTCCCTATCGAATATAGAGCTTAGTTCATCCTTAGTCAAAGACACTTTACCTTCGTCTATCAACCGTTCTACAAATGCAAAAGTACAGCTTTGATTTCTTGATTCGATCCCTTGTTTTGCCAGTATAGCCAATAAGCAATGATACAGGCAATAAAATGATGCAGAAGCAGACCAGTCTGAAAAGCCAGTTTTCTGAAAACTGATCATCGCTTTAAGATTATGTTTTGACTTATCCATATGGCCTTTTACCCTTTGCTCTGACTTTTCTACATTCCTAAGCCCCTTGTGGCGTTCTCCACCTTTTTCGCCTTCCTTAAAGCATTTGCTAAGCTTTTCCTGTATGTACATGCATTATCACCTTAAGCAACTCTTTTTGACCCCATAAAACAATCCCTTTCTTTAATATTTCAATAATAACAGTATCGCTTTTGCAAAGATTGTCTGCCAGATCATCCTCGGTCTGTACCACATCATGAATCTTGACAGGCATTATCTGAGCAGCCTCAGACAATTTTTTCTTGTATTCCTTAAATCTTGTTTTGTCCAATATGCATAAGATATCCATATCATTTGGATTCTTTTTCAAATCAATGTAAGAACCAAATAGGATACAAACCTTAACAGTTTCTCTAAGTACTTTCAAGTCTTCTACCCTATTCTTTAATCTACCCTCCAACTTAGGAATCAGTGCATATTCCAGTATAATCTCTGTTTTATCATTATCGAAAATTAGCTCAAAGGACCTTATATTGCCAATTTTTTTAACCTTCAATATTCCTTCATGCTCAAATTTTCTTAATATCTTAAGCGCTCCATTAGGAGTTAAGCTGCATTCACGAGCCATCTCATTTATAGAATAATCTATTTTATACTTGACCATTAATAATCTTAAGATTTTTATCTCATTATCGGTTAACATGATTATACACCATTAGTGTATGATTATACACCATTAGTATATAAAACTTTCGAATGGAAAACCCC
>JAHJBD010000094.1 GCA_018813725.1 Nanobdellota archaeon
ATCAGCAGTAGTTTTGAATTTCATTTTATAACCTAAACAATAGGACGTTTAAAAATGTTATGGTTCACCTATCTAATATTCTGCAGTATCTCATAGAAAGCGTTGAACACAGGCTTATCAGTCGTTATCTGATGGTATGTATATCCTAGGTCAAGGCAGGCTTTTTCTATGTTTGCTGAATGCTTTGTAATAAGATCCCTATAGTGTTCGCGTAGGTTTGTACCTATATAGGTTATCATCTCTGTGTTTGTCTCTGCATCATGAAGCTTAAAATCACCTTCAACATTAAGCTTTTTTTCAATAGGGTCAAGGACATGCAGGACTTTTATCTGGTGTGTGCCTAATGTAAACAATGCTTCACGTATCTCTTCAATGTCAACCAAGAAATCTGAGATGATTATTATCAAGGATTTGGTGCCGATAAATCTCTTATACTGGTAAAGGCAGTCCCTAAGCTTGGAATGGCCGTCCATCTTTAGGTTGTTTAAGTAATCTATCATCGAGGCCAGCTGTGACATGCCTCTCTTTGGCTCAAAAATCTCAATCTGCTCTGAGAAGGTTGCAAACTGGAACTTCTCGTTGTCTTTCAAAGCAAGGTATGCAAAACCAACACCAAGCATTGCAGCATAATCAAACTTAGATACAGGTTTTCCAAAATTCATGCTCCCTGATATGTCAAGGATGATATGGACATTCAGGTTTCGTTCTTCCTCATATGTCTTGACATAGAGGTTATCAGTCCTTGCGAAGACTTTCCAGTCAATGCTCCTGAAATCATCACCAGGCGCATAGATACGATGCTCTTTAAACATTATGCCCCTGCCTTTAGCGATACTTTTTCTTGGACCGATATAGCTGGATGTGACTCTTTTATTCACTACAAGATTGAATCTTGCCAACTGGTCCAAAAATCCTGTATCGATCATTTTGCTTTTTTCAGTATGTCAGCTATGGCATCATCTGTCTTCATGCCTTTTCTTTCTGCTTCAAAGTTTAGGATAATCCTATGCCTCAAGACTGGGAATGCCATCTCATGGATGTCCTCTGAACTGACATGGTTCCTGCCATGGATCAAGGCTCTTGCTTTTGCTGCCAGCACCAAACCTATAGATGCTCTTGGAGAAGCTCCGTACTGTACCAAATCTTTTCTTTCCCTTGTTGCCCTGATAATACTGATCGCCTTTTTCTTGATATCATTTGAAATTGGGACCTGTTTGGTCGTTTTCTGCAGATGCAAGAGCTGCTCTTTGTTCAGCAGGATCTTCACTTTTGCCTTTTCTGACCCTGAGGTGTAGATGTCAACTATCTTTTCCTCTTCATCTTCAGTGGGATAGCTTGCCATTATCTTAAGGAGAAACCTATCTGCCTGGGCTTCTGGCAAAGGATACGTACCTTCCTGCTCAATCGGATTTTGAGTTGCAAGCACAAAGAAAGGCAGGTCAAGCTTGAAAGTAGAGTTCCCTACTGTAACCTGCTGCTCCTGCATGGCTTCTAACAATGCAGATTGTGTCTTTGGAGTTGCCCTGTTGATCTCGTCTGCCAATAGGATATTGGCGAATACTGGCCCAGGCTGGAACTTGAACTGTCTTTTGCCAGCAACTTCCTCTATGATGTAAGTTCCTGTGATATCCGACGGCATCAAGTCAGGAGTATTTTGGATACGATTGAATTTTAGGTCCATCGCATCTGCTAAAGTCTTGACTGCCAGTGTTTTTGCAAGGCCTGGATAGCCTTCGAGCAGCGCATTGCTTTCGCACAGTACTGCTATCATGACCTGTTCGATCATCTCATTTTGGCCTACAACCACTTTTCCTATTTCCTTATACAGTGTATCAAACACCATCTTGTAATCTTTCATTTTATCCCTCCGCAAGTTTTAAAAAATAATTTTTGACAAGATCCTGTTGCTCTTTAGGTATGTTCTCTTCAAAGGTATCACCAGACTCAGCTGTAGGGTCTGTAATATATGTCTTGTCAAATGTCTTACCTTTGAATTCACCCTCTTCTCTCACAGACACCTCATATGAAGAAGGCATCAGCCTGATATTGATCTCTTGGTTGCCTAACTGGAGCACATCAAGATTACCGTATATATCTTCTGTGATGTTAGTCTTGTAACTATCATTAAATGTCCCGTTCAGTTGGCCGCGCTGGCCAAGGAATGCTAGCATCCCTGGAAGGTCATCCTGCAGGAACCTCTTCGCCTGAAGTGAATGGGCAGTCACAGTGACAAGCGCGAATGACAGCAGCACTATTACGATCAAGCTTGCCACAACCCTTTTTACAGGGAAGAATGTTGACGACCTTACATATTTGACCTTCTCTTTTATCTCTTTCTTGAGCTCATCTACAATAGGGTTTTCAAGGCCTATGTTGTCCCGCGCAGTCGTTATCTCTTCTCTCAGGTTAGGGTAGCTGTCTTCTACTTCTTGTATCTTATCTTTCTTTGCTTCAATGAAAAGGACAGTGATAAAATAAGCCATAGCTGATGCAATGGCAAAATACCGTGGAACAGTTGTAAGCGATATCACCAGCAGTAGAGAAAGGTAGATGATCACTGCATACAAGAACCTAACAAAAACCTCCTCTGTTACGATTGTGGAGTTCAGCTCTTTTAGTATCTTGGTTAATTTAACAGTCATCGTGAGATAGCCCTAGCCCATCAAGGTAGTCGCATATATCCTCCTTTTCATCCTTTAGTGCATTGATGCTTGCCTTTGCAGCATCAAGATCGTCCTGAGTTTCTGCCAGCTCTGATTCCTTTACCGCCAGCTTCTGCTTTTCGCTTGCAAGGGTTGATTTTGTGTCTGCAAGCTCAGTCTGCAGCTGAGATTTGTCTGTTTCAAGCTGCTCATTTTCCTGGCGCAAAACATCGTATTGCTCTGAAAGCGTCTGCTCCCTGGATTGCTTTACCTGAAGCTGAGCAGTGGTCTGGTTCAGTTTCATCTTCTCAACCTGCAAGGTTGTGCTGACATCTGTAAGCTCATCTATCTTGGACTCATAGTTGCTGCTGAGGTTCGTGAATGTAGTCTCTGTATAAGAGCTGTAAAACGCAAAAGCTATGATTACAGCTGCAAGCAGCACGAGCAGCAACAGATTAACATCTCTTTTCATGTATCCCATATCATCCACCTCGATTGATCCTATATTCGTTAAGCCTTCTGATTATTATCTCGAGCAGCAGCAGGATCAGGGCCAACATAGCCAGTATCCAGCTGTAGCTTATTATCTCAATCTTTGGCTTTTTTGACTGAGTCTTTATGGCCTCTAAGATCGCATCAATATCCTCAGGATTAAATATTTTTCCGCCAGTATCCTCCACTGCTGACAAAAAGTTTTGATTGACACCCAGGTTATAATATTCTTCTGGGTTGTTAACAGCAACCTTAGCCCCCATCACTTCATGTATGCCGAGAGTATCTGAAGAATAATCAGCCAAATATTTATTAGGACCTTCTTTCCTGAACTTAATATCTGAATCTGGCAGCTCTATTGAAGTTAACTGTATTGTTGTTGGCTGGCCTAAGGATGTGTCTGCAATAGATATATCATAAGCGCTTTTCCTATTCAGGTCACCTATTGCCCAATTTACTGTCCTTGTTATAAGTTCAGAAGTGTTTCTCTTAAGCAGAAGACCTGCCCACTCTGTCCCATCGTCAGTAGCTAAGGCAGCAACCCTGCCAAGACCAAACCTCCAGGCTGCCAGGATAGGTATCTTTTTGTTTGTGGTCACCAATAATCGTGCTGAAGGTTTTGGCACAACAAAATTGTAGCCTGAGACTGTGGAGTCTATAGAAAGGCTCCTTGTTATAAAATGATTTGTGTCAAGTAGCACCAAGGAGTTTAGGAATTCCTTATCCTGGTCAGATTCGCCAAATATGACTTTCAGACGGTTCTTTACATCTATAGGAAAATAGATACCATTACCCAAAAGGGCGATCTGGCTTAGGAACTGGTCATCACGAGTAGAACTTACAACACCGTTGACGTTGGTGTCTGTGCC
The DNA here is from genome assembly GCA_018813725.1 of Nanobdellota archaeon. Classification (GTDB taxonomy): domain Archaea; phylum Nanobdellota; class Nanobdellia; order Woesearchaeales; family JAHJBD01; genus JAHJBD01. The sequence continues at coordinate 4,004 of JAHJBD010000094.1, forward strand.
TGCGCCAACAACATATATCTTTGCGCCCATTGAAGCGATCTCCATGGCCTTCTCTCTGGTCTTCTGCCTCAAAGCCTCGTTTGTTGTCTGGCCGTCTGAGATAAAGATAATGTTTCGGCTGCCTGATTTCTGCCTTAGCATCTTGAATGCTTCGTTAAGTCCATAGTCAAATGGTGACTGGCCGTCCAATGTAAGGCTGGATACTCTCCAGACAGTTGTATTCAGATGATCTCGCAAAGGTAAGATCTCAGATATTACTCCATGCTGAGCGGTAATGCCTCCTGGAGCGCTGAAAGCGATAACACCGACATTGTCATTCTCATCAAGGCTTTCTAAAACTGACAACACCTGGCTCTTCATCAAAGGAAGGTGCCCGTATGTGCCCTGAGAGCGATCTATGACTACCACTATATTGACATCGCTGTCTTCATCCTCTTCACCTGCACCGATGCTCACTGGAAGCAATGTTTCTATCAGAGTCCCTTTATAGCTTCGCTCGTATGAGTTTTCACCTCCGACAAAGAGTATTCCGTTGCCGTTTGAGGCATAATCTGACAGCTGGTTGATCTTTGGAGCCAAGATATTTCCAGGGATATCATTAAGTATCACAGCAAAATAGCTGCTTAGGTCTGCAGGGATCTCTGTTGCTGAAGTTATGTCGTAGATTTTTTCAAGCGCCTGGTAAAGCGGCGGTGAATTTCTCTGGGTAACAAAAAGCACAGCTGGCCTTGTGTATATCTTGACAGTCTTATAGAAGATGTTATTCTCTCCGTAAGTATCATCACTTGGGTTGGTAATCTGCGCAGTGACAGTATGGTGACCTGTGGTTGAAAAAGATTTTCTGATCTGCATGCTTGTTGAGCCTTCAACATCCCTGTCAAAATAGGGTTCATCATCAATAGTTATGGTCAAGTGGTAGTTGACAGTGCTTCCGATATTGTTCACAGATACTTCATATATATCCTCAACCTCGATTATCTGTTCTGTTGGGCCGATAATCGTAACAGCTACGTCGGTTTTTTCAGGAGTTAGCTCTATCGTATGGATAGTAGAATTGATGCTTGAAGCGAATTCAACCATGTCTAGCAAGCTTTTGCCGTCGTTATTGTTCCCGTCAGTGATTACCAAGACATTGTCATTTCCTTGGATATTGTTAAGTATGCCGTCACCGATATTAGACCTCATATCTGATCCGATGTACCTTAGGTTGACTGGAAGTCCGCCTTCAAGCGCTTTGGCCATCTTTGCAGGGATGCCAGTATCAAACACTTCAAAAGAAGTAGTATTGTCTGCCAATATCAGCAAAGAGGTGTCACCTTCCACCATCCTTGTCTTTATCGAATATGGTGATGCTATCGCTACCAATATAAATGAAAATATCAATATCCTTGAGAGAAGCATAAGGAACCTGGCTAATCTGACTTTTGACTTGTATTCTTTCTTATCATCCTTGTTTGAAAATTTGATAAGATTCAGTTTCATGAATATGATCAGCAGTATGACTAGGGGGATTATGGCTAGAACCAGATAAGCGTGCCTGAAACAAAGCTCTGAGATGCAGTAGTTGCTAGGGATCATCAAATGTCTCCCCTCTTTTTAAGATAGATAAGTTCAATAATCAGTATAAGTAAGACCAATGCCAGAAGATATGTATTTAGGTCAAGCTTGAACTCTATCCCAGACTGCTTTTCCCTGAATTCAGCTTCTTTTGTCTCTATGTCAATCTTTCTCCCTATATCAGATTCTGTCTCGCTGAGAAGGTTTGATGCTACTTTCTTGTTATCAAATTCATATATCCCTGATTCATCTATTAGGACAGATTCCATCTCCAAGGTTGTTGTTGGGGTCTTTATCACACCGCCAGATACAGGTAAGATCCTGCCTGTATTAACATTGAAATCGTTCAGTTCAGGTATGTCCATAAGGTATTTAATAAGGTTATACCAGAAGATGGGATAGTTTGGTGTTGTCTTGAAGTCACTGAGCTCATCAAATATCCCGTAATAGAGCACTTTTCCTTTTCCCAGGTCCTTAATCGACATCAAAGGGATATCACCGATTGAAGCCAAGGTTGTTGAATGTTCTGACACGTCAAGATATGAACTTACACCTGCAAAACAGGTGCTTTCTTCAAATATCTTTGTGATTGGGTGGATCACGTCAGTACACACAATCCCCTGCTCTTGTTTCAGGCCGTTTATAGTTACAGGAAGAAGCCCTTTTGTGTCGAACTCTTCAAGGTCAGGCTGCCCAGTGATTATCAGCTTGCCACCACTCTCGACAAACTTCTTTAGGTCGTTGAAGTCTGCTGGCACAAAAAGGTTTGGATCTATCGCATTTAGGACAACAATATCGTGTTTGATATTATATGCGTTTGTGACTGGCGGCCTTCTGATCTCAAGGTTAACATTTTTCGATGCTCCTAACGCTGCCATAAGGTGTGACGCATCAGCGTTGGTGATAAGGAGAACGTCAATAATCTTATCTTCTGGAAGGCTTATGTATGCTTTGTTATCAAGCTCAAGACCATCATCAACATCAATAGTTATCTCGCTTATGCCTGCTGGAGGATTGTCAAATATGAACGTATCTTTTGAAAGCGCAGAGATTTTCACATCTTTTGAGCTATCACCGAGCCTTATCTTAAATGAAGCTTCATCTTCACCATAGTTCTTGACAGTAGCTGTTATACTAGACTGCGAGACGCTAAGGTCTACTATACCTATGTTAGCTGCATCATTTGAGACATCGATGAACGTAGTCCTGATCTCTTTGGCTTCAAGGATCCTTTTTGCCAAAAATATATCTGTGCCATCTGTATTGCTAAAATCGCTTATCACAAAAAGCTGAGATTTTTCCTTTACAAGGCTTTGCGCTGCAAGCATAGCGTCTCCAAGATTAGTTGTAGTTGCCTTTGGCCTGAGATGATTTAGGATATTTATTGCGGTTGAAGGTTTTTCATTCTCAAGCAATACTAATGGGATATTTTCTGCCAAAATAAGACTGACATCTCCTGAAAGCTTATTTTTTGCCTCTGAGACAGCTTTGCTGAACCTTGTTCCCATGCCTGACTTTGTGGCCATGGAAGCTGAAGCGTCTAGGATGATGACAGTCTTTTCTGATGATTCGTCATAAGGGATAATTATATATGGAGATGCAACTGCAAAAATTATGCCAAGAAGCGCAAGCAGTTGAAGGAAGAAAAGCAGGTTATGTAGCAATTTTCTTAGGAATGCGTTCTCCTTAATCTTCTTCTTGTTCTGCAGGAAGAACATCAGGCTTGGGATCATCTGCTTTCTTGGTTTAGGCCTGATGAGATAGAGCAGGATAAATGGGATAAGCGCAAGAAACGCATACAGTCCCAAAGGATTGTTGAACATCATCTTTTCACCCTCTTGATCATGTCCTTTTGATTGACTAGGTCTTTTACCAATACAAGGTAATCTTCAAACTCATACCAGTAAAGTTCAGAGCCTAATGATATTTTTAGGTCTATACGAGCCTCGCTCGGAA
>JAHJBD010000095.1 GCA_018813725.1 Nanobdellota archaeon
AAGCTGCAGAATATGCGAGCTTGGAAAGAGCAAAGGATACTAAAGTTAGCAGAACGCAGCCAATATAACCTGCATCAGTTTAATGTGGAAGCAGATGAGGTAAAAAAATTAAACGAAGAGCTTAGAGAAGAGCTTATTAAAGCAAACCTTATCCAAAAATATGGCAATGTTATTAATACTATACATTGGAATGTAGAGATGATCAGAGAATTGCTTGTTATGCTAGTAGAAGAGATGAAGAGATCATATGAAGACATAAGGATCATGATGGAATTAGAGCCAAACACAAAGAACGAAACTGATGTGCGCTTTAAGGACATCGCAACATACGGGCTTAAATAAGCTATCTGGTGATATTCTTAACCTCATCAACTAACCTTCTCTCAAAATCAGCAACTTTCTCTCCTTCATTCTTTTCCAAGCTTAGAGCCTGCATAAACTGTTTGATCAGCGCATCTTCATCCCCTTCAACCTTGATCTGCCCTAAGTGCTCTTTTATCAGCTTATCTTCAGTCTCCTCAATATTCCCAGAATCAACACTTATCTGCTCAAACTCTTTTGAACTAAGGCCATTTGTGTTCTTCATGACAAAATATGCAGATTTCTCGTACAATACACTAAATATCTGCTTAAAATCAATATCAGAGACTTTCCCAGAATCAAGCACCCCATCAAGTCTTAATGTAACAATAGTATCAAAGAATTCTTTACTCTTGATCATATCAAAAATTTCCTTATTCACCTGTTCAGCTGACTTATGGTTGCATTCAAAATGCATGCTATATGCATTATATACCTGTACAGGGTACCATTCAAGCTTGCCGCCATCATAGATATAAAATCCACCGCGCCCAAGCTTCTCAAGCTCCCTAAAGTTATTAGGGAACAGAGGACCAGGGTATGCCACAACCCCATAACCTTCTATCTTCTTGTTTTCAACAAAATGAGGGTGCCCCCCTGCATAATAATCAAAAGTCTTAGGCAGCAGCGATAAAGGCTGGCTGTCAACCTTCTCAAGGTCCTTAGGCTTAAGCTCAGTAAGCAGAGAATGGAACATGAATATCTTAAATCCCGGCTCTGATTCAAGATTTTCCCTATAAAGATCCTCGTAATAACTTTTCTCTAGGCCACCCCGCTTTCCAAGCAGCCCAGTGATCTTTGCACCAGTCTTTTCATCAACAGTAAAATTAAGCTTAAGCCTGCCGTCAATAGCCTCTCCCTTAGCGACATTGACAAAAAGGTCTGCATGCTCTAAGACATCAAGCATCGTCTTTCCAGAAGGTGAAAAATCATGCGAGCCTGCAATCACGTAAACCCTTATGCCTAGGTCCTTAACCTCTTTCAGCTTTTTTGTGACTGCCTTGATGAACTCTATGCCTGGCAAAGAGGTGTTGAATAGGTCGCCTGCTATCAGGATAAAATCCACCTTCTCCCCTGTGCATAAGTCAACAGCCTTTACAAATGCCCTTGTGCTGATATCCTTTAACTTTGGATCACGCCAGCTTCCGATATGGCAGTCTGCTAAGTGTGCGAATTTCATAAAAAACAAGTAATAAAAAGAACTATATAAAGGTTTATTGGCGCAAGAACTCTAATACTTCCTCGGTCATATGCGGCCGTTTGGCCCCTTCCATCGCAGCTATGATCCCTGCTTCAACACCCATAGGTATACCTTGGGTAGTGTCAATAACCAGCAGCCTTAAGTCGATACTGCAGCGGTCTGTAAATGCACCTACCTGTTCAGCAATCTCATCGGGAGTTGCGCGTTCCCAGCCATACAACCCCTTATCATGAGACGTTCTGCCGCCATACGCATCAAGATAATCCAAAGAATACCTGCCTGGACCTACAAATAAGAATTTTGCAGTCTCCCTTCCTGTAGTTAATTCTTCAGGCAATCTTCTGAAGAACCATTCCTGCGGGGTTGTAGGTTCAGCTAAGACAGGACCAGTTATGCTCCCTTTACACGGCTTAAACTGAGTCCCATAAAAACCATCAGCTTTCATTAAGCCAAAACACACTTCATCATTGTTTACGACTATCTTGTAATGTCCATGCCCATCATTTTGTCCATCCATTATATTCACCCTGTATAAAAAATTTAGTCCTATTTTTAAACATTTACCCAAAACCAATCCCTGAATAATCCTTCTTAACATCTTCCTTCCTGCTCTGCTTAACAATATCCTCAAAAAGAGGTATCTTGACAGGCATGGCAAACTTAGAAAAGTTTGAAGTGACTATTGCCTCGCCAACATCAAGCGAAGCGATATTCCGATTATCTTCAGAAAGGTCTTGTGCAGCTGACTCGATTATAGCTTGCCTTTCAGGAGCCATCTCAATCCCGAGGATGATCTTGGTGTTGATATTAGCCAATATCTCACGAGGTATAAGCGAAGGAAGCTGTGTTATGGCGGTAAGCCCAACCTTAAATTTCCTTCCTTCACGTGCTATTGTTGAAAAAACATTTGGCCCTTTTTCTAGAACCTCTTTGCCAAGAACCCTTGGCGCCTCTTCAAGTATTATGGATACAACTGGCTTATCATCCAAGAGGCCTTTGATCTTATAGCCTTTATACCTATTGAGTATTTCTGTAGCGACAAGGCTTCCTATAAGTATCTCAACTGCACCAGAAAAAGGTGAAGTGTCGATTATTACAGTCTTGCTCTGTTCAAGCTCAGAGCAGATATCATGTATTGTAGTATCACCTGCATTGATATCAAAAACACCATTGCAATAAAGTTGGCTGCCGTCAAATTCCATATCAAGCAAACTGAGTAACCGACGCTTAAGCACAGCAAGCGTAGCCTCATTAAAGCCATCAACCGGCTTTTCTAATATGACTGATTCGATCCACTGCTTTGAATACCTCTTATAAAAAGCAGTAAGCGCTTCTTTCTGCGGTCCAGACCATTCAACAACCCCGTTAAAATGCGCAGGCCTAAGCTGCTGCAGGTTAATCTTAAGGCTCCTGCATCCAACTGGAGGATGATTAGCAGTATAATAAGCAAGCTTGGCTTTAGAGTTAACATGATCCTTAAGCCCAACCTTGTTCCTTCCATAATATTCATCATGCGGATCAAGCACAAGTATTCCGCAATAATCTCTGTCCATAACATCCCACAGCATGCAGTAAGTGAGATTAGACTTGCCTCTACCCGTAGTCGCAGGTATCAGCACATGATGCGAGAATACCTTATCTCCTGGGAGGAACAGGTCAACATCAAGCATCTTGCTTCCGCTCCTTAGCTTGCCAATAAACAACGGATTTCTTGGCTTTGTCAAAAACTTAAGATCATCGCTTGTTACCTCACGCACATTTGAAAATACAGGCGGAAGCCCTTTTGAGATCTTTGCTCCGCCGTTCCCTAATGTTATCATTGTCTTAAGATAAGCAAGGGTATAGTTCCTAAGATTACCATCAAAAAAATCTATGTCTGTACCTTCTTCAAGGTTCATCCCAGATATAAGCTCAAGGTTCTGCTGCGATATCTGGCTGCCATACACAAGGTCATAAGCCTGAAGTATCATCTTTGTATCTTGGTTCTCAGCCACAAGAAGTTCACCGATCTCCATCTTTTCCAGAGATTTCTGCCTGACGATGATCTTGCCGAATTCCCCAGATATTACCTGTCCTTTTATCATAGGTTGATGTAGCCAAGCAGACTATATTAATATTTGCCCATTAGAAAATTATATATAGAGGATATATTAATTTTACATCATGTCAATCTTAGGCCCGCAATTTTTAGTAAAGCATATCGGAACTTTTGCATATGTTCTTAGCGCAGTAATCTTAGTCATATTCAGTGATGCAATAAACCGCTATATAGTATTTCCAGTTGCAGATGGTGTTAAGGGCAAGGCACATAAACACCTAAAGAAACATGGCAACTGGGGCAAATACATCTCCGAAGCAGCTGCAACCCTTATTTTCATCCTATACTGCTGGTTTGGAAGCGTAATCCTTGCAACATATATCATAGCCCCTATACTGAACAGAGCTAGAGACTTTCTAATATTAGTATTATTAGGAATATTCCTACTGGTATCATATGTGATCAATTTTCAAAGGAAAAGATTTCTTAAGGTTTGAACCACAAGAATTTTATATCCCTATTTCACTTAGCTAAGATATGAATAGCACAGCACAATTCCAGGTCCAAAGGCTGAGAAAGGCAAGCCTGAACACCAAATATGGGATTGTATGGATAACAGATGAAAGATCTAAGAAGATAGATGAGATAATAAGCATACTAAGGCTTCTGCTTGTTGGCCTTTCACAGGAGATAAGCCAAAAAAAGGACATATTTCTTGAGGGGCTGACAGAAAATCTTATGCATAAGCTAGAGACTATTAAAAAAGCATATGAAGGTGACAATACTGCAAAAAAGAAGATTTCAAGCTATGATTTCTCACCAGGGAAGATCAACGATGACATAAAATATCTATGCGATTACATAGATGATATGCTCTATAAAAGAGTCTACAGAGACGAGAAACTCAGAAGATATGCCACAGAATGGCTGGCCCATGCAGATCTTCCTATCCTGCCTGAATATATTTCAGCAGGCATATACCTCCTAAGGCATAACATCCCTATGAGCTATTTTACTGATGGTATAGCTAAATGGCATGACCTCAGCGATGAGAGAAAGCAGCTATACAATATCCATGACCTTGTAAAGAACTGTTTTATGACTTACCAAGGCGGGATTGCATCACCCACAACTGTTGCTCGAGGATTAGGCGAATACAAGGATTTAGAAGTTATCAAGAGAGAACTAAGACACTTTCTTGATAGATACAAGGATATTGCAGACCATGACATGCTCAAATACAATTTTCTTGCTGAGAGAGTTACGGTTGATGATCAGGAATCTGAGATCCATAGATATTTTACAATCAAACCTGAAAATGCACAGATCTGGTCAAAGGAAAAAGTTTTCAGATACACTACAGAAGAGTATTTTACAGCGATAAGATCCTGTTCAAGAGTATGCGCAATACATGGTTCTGATTCACCAGTAGAGATTATCCAAGATGGCTTTATGCTATCAGCCCATGAAAGAGCAGTAAGAAAGAAACGTCAAGGCAGGCTTCATCCCACACTTAACATCCATTTCTCACTCAATCACCTTTACTCTGAGTATGATCCTGCCAAAAGCGGACAAGGGGCTGAAGTGATGTTTGTTTTCGCTGCAGAAGCTTTGATAGAACATTTTTCAATCGGCGGGATACCAAGCTCAGGCGACTTCCCAATTACTTTCCCACATGCGCATGAAAAAGAGCTGCCGATAAGATATGGGATCATATTCATAGTAGATAACCAGTACACAAGACCCTTAAAAGCTCTGGCAGTCACAAAAGGCTATAGGGTGCACAGCTACAACGGAAACTTTATGCAAGAATTGTTAAGATTATCAAATGGCTCTGAAAAAAACATCTTCCCGCTTCAGGCATCATCAAAGCTTATACTTAAAGATATTGTCCTCACCACAGGCTACAGCTCAGACTCTGCAAGGAGCCATTTCATCCAGCCTGTCTTTGGAGTGAAGTGACAACTGGTCCACCGAAAAATATATAAACCTAATAAATTATTTTTTCTTTGTGAAGTGGTGGTTTAATGATAAGCATAATTAAGGTATTCTTAAACAGATTCAAAAGCCTGTTCAAGAAGAAAAAAGATGTAAAGCTCGGACTATACGGACCTCCAAATGGCGGTAAGACTACATTAGCGAACAGGATATGCCAAGACTGGCTTGGTGAGGATATGGGCAGCGTATCAAATGTTGCGCACGAGACAAGAGAGATCCAGATCAAAGAACAGGTTCACATTGAAAAAGACGGAAAATCATTAAGCTTCAACCTTGTGGACACTCCAGGAATCGCAACAAAGATAGATTATGAAGATTTCTTGAAAGTTGGGATGAAAGAAAAAGAAGCAAAACAAAGGGCAAAAGAAGCCACAAAAGGCGTTATTGACAGTATTAAGTGGCTAGATGACATGGATGTCGTTATAGTGGTCCTTGACGGAACAAAAGACGCTTACAGCCAGGTCAACATAACAATTATCGGCAACCTACAGGCACGAAACATTCCAGTACTGCTTGTCGCAAACAAGATAGACCTTAGGAAGTCAAATATGAAAAAGATACAAGCTGCTTTCCCACAATATGAAGTGATAGGAATAAGTGCAAAGTACGGCAAGAATATAGATGCGTTTTATGATGCTTTGTTGAATTTAGCAGCTTAAAAAAAGAGGTGGACAATGTTAACTCTACAATTCGTCCCGTATTCAGAGATTGAGGATCTGGGTCCGGCGAGAAGGGTAAAGAAACTTTTAGATATTGCAAAAGAGAACAAGATTGTGCTTTTGGAAGGAAGACTAAAAAAAGAGGAAGAAGCAGACCTTATAGCGATCACCATGGAAGAGATTGATGAAAAATTCAAAGGTATCGAGCTCGCCGTCATCAACCCGCAGAAAAAGGATATGGGCTTTTTAAGGTCCATAAAAGCAGGTATGATAAGCATGCTCCTGGGTGACAGGCAAGGTTTCACAATCATCGGACCTGCAACTGTTGTAAAAGAGATCAAGAAAGATCCAGACAAGATCCAATTGTATACACAGGAAAACAAGTCAAAAAGGAAAAAAAGGTAATAATATATGCCACACCAATGCGTAAGATGCAACACTTTCTATGAAGATGGCGCTACAGAGATCATCAAGGGTTGCAGCTGCGGTGGCAGGCTATTTTTCTACATAAAAAAGGAAAAGCTTGAGGAAGCAAAGAAACTTCAGGATGACATCCAGCTTTCAGACAAAGACAAGATTCAGATCGAGAAAGATGTCTTTGACCTTGTAGGAACTGAAGTAGATAGGGACCAGCCTGTTGTCTTGGACCTAGAAGCGATCCGTGTGCTAAAGCCAGGCCAGTACGAGCTAGACCTTGTGCACCTTTTCAAGAACGAGCCCCTGATATTCAAGTTAGAAGAAGGAAAATACATGATAGATTTGGTCGAGAGTTTCAACAAGTTCAAGAAGAAGTAGTTCTATTTATCCGCAATGATCTCAACAACATCTCCTTCCTTAAGGAGATGCTCTTTCCCAACAGTCCTTTTTGTCTTCACATCTATGGCCCTGATAAAATTATCCCCAAAGTCTGAATGCAGCCTGTAAGCAAAATCAAGCGCTGTTGAGTTTGGCGGAAGCAGGAAACAATCAGGTAAAACATTGCCATCCTGGTCAGCAAGCTTATTTATACCTCCTGGAAATATCGATATATACTTAAGTATCCCAAAAACAGATTTATCCAGGATATTTTGTACACCAGTAGAACCGTATTTCTTTAATATATTCTCTCTGATAAATTCAAGCGCCTTTGTCTGTGCATCATTAAGCTTCGAAGGCTCCTTTATCACAAAGTCACCCTCCCCAGACACATACTCTATCAAGCCATGCTTAGCAGCTTCTCTCAGCGCAAGCTCTGATTCAGCAGAGCAAGCGATCAACATATGGTCCGGAAAATCATTCTCGCATCTGGCAAAATTCTCTGCAGCCCCAGCAACATCAATCTTATTGCAAGCGATTATCATCGGCTTGGTTATCCTTCTAAGCTCCTGCGCCAGTTTAAACAGTTGATCCTCACCCCATTCAGTAACTTGACCAGCTATCCCAAGGTCTCTAAGCACCTTTTCAACCATATCCTCATTTACACCTAATCCAGAAAGCTGTTTTCCAATAGCCTTGTGAACCTCTTTATGGGTCTGTTGCACCTCTCTTGCAAACTTATCCCACCCTTTCTTGATAACACCAAGATACCAATAATCAAGCTCTTCTTCTAGAAATTTTATATCATTTGCAGGATCATATGAACCTGGCTCAACAGGTTCGCCCCTTTCATTTGTAGTGCCGCCGATATCAACGACATGGATTAGCACATCTGCAGGCCTAAGATCATCCAGGAACTGATTACCCATACCCTTGCCTTCATGCGCGCCAGGAACAAGCCCAGCAACATCCAATACATCACATGGCACAAACCGATTATGATTTATGCAGAAACCAAACCTAGGATTACATTGAACATTAAAGAACTTATCAGCACAGGCAACCTTAACATAACCAGTGCCATGATTTGGCTTTATCGTCGCAAAGGGATAATTTGCTATCTCTACCTCAGCTAGTGTTGCAGCCTTAAAAAAAGTAGATTTTCCAACATTTGCCTTACCAACTACGCCTATTAACATGTTACCCCACTAAAAAACATAATCCTACAGATTATAAAAAGCTTACGAATACGAAAAGTTTAAAAAACACCTGAACTAATGTAAATACTATGCCTGAAAAGAAAACTACAGCAGACATCAAAGACCTTGGAGAGTTCAGGATCAAGTACTTTGACGTTTTTCACTTAAAAAACCTCTATATCTCGATGCATGAATGGCTTGCAGAAGATGACTGGTATGGCATGCCTGGCGGACCAAGAGGCGGCGAACCAAAATATTCAAGACACAGCGATATCGAAACATTATACTTTGTTAACGACTACCAAAAAGGCCTTCACAGGGGCGGAAAAGAGATGTGGATTTGGTGGCGGCTGTGGAAGAACGCAGGCGGCAAATACGGTAAGTATTTCAAGTTCAGGTTAGAGCTTGATATGCACGTAGAATACATGCAAGACAAGGAAGTCATGCACCAAGGAAAAAAGATGAAAGCAAACTATGGCGAGATTGAACTTTTCCTACGCCCTTATATCGAATCTGAGATGCATGTCAAATGGCAGAATCACTGGCTGCTCAAGCATTTTGTAGAAATATTCGAGAACCGTGTATGGAGCCAGGAGATCGAAAAGATGGAAAAAGACCTTTGGCGTCAAGTATACAGGTTTCAAGGCAATGTAAAACGTTATCTTGATCTGAGAACATTCATACCAACACCTGAACCGTTCCATCCAAAACAGTTTGGCATGGGCCACTAAGTTATCCATAATCAGAAACCCAAAGAATATTAATAAGCTTAAAGCATTAAGAATATTAAAGTAAAGTTTTTAAATGCACCATAGTTATTCACATCCTATATGCCTCCGTAGCATAGTAGCTATTGCGTTGGAGATTTTTAATAATATCGACGAAACTTGTAGCTATTATGCAAGCAATCCAAAGGTCGCGAGTGCAACTCTCGCCGGAGGCTCTCTTTTTTCTTTCGAGTTTTAACGAGAAAGCCTCGATGGTTGATATAGGGCAGACTGCCCTTATTGCTGGCTCTGCCGGAGGCTTTCACAAATTTTATATAATAGATATTCTAAATTTGATATATGAAAAAGAAAGCGTTCTGTCTTGCATGCGGATACATATTCTATCTGCTATTCCTGCTATTGATCCCAATGTTCACTATCTGCACAGATTGCTATGAAGCAACAGAAGAAAATCCTCTGACAATTTCCAGCACAGAGTTTATAGCAAAACCAGGCTCATCTTTCACTGTCAAAGCATCTGCTTACAATCAGCTAAACAAAACGCTAAAAGTAACTCCAGAGGTAACATGCACAGACTCTCTGTTTATCAATCTCAAGAACCCTATTGAGATCGAACCGCAATCAGAAAAAAGGTTTCAGATCAAGGTTAACATACCAAAGAATGCCATGGCACAATACAGCTGCACATTATCAATAAATGATCTAGCCAAAGAATTCTCAATTAAAGTAAACCTTTTAAAATAACCCATCTTCTTTATATTAAAACTAAGGGGAGTGATAAAATGAATCTGATATTTTTAGGGCCTCCAGGTGCAGGCAAAGGTACGATAGCGCAAAGGATAGTAGAAGACTTAGGTATAATCCAGATATCAACAGGTGATCTTCTAAGGGCAGCAGTAAAAGAAGGTACCGAACTTGGACTGAAGGCAAAGGAATTCATGAACAGCGGTAAGCTTGTTCCTGACGAGCTTGTTATAGGTATGCTCAAAGAAAGGATCAAAAAAGATGACTGCCAAGATGGATTTATCCTTGACGGATTTCCAAGGACAATACCTCAGGCTGAAGCATTGGACCAAACTGACATAAAGATTGACAAGGTTGTAAATTTCCAGGTTGATGATGAGCTGGTTATCCACAGGATTACAGGTAGAAGGACATCAAAGTCAACAGGTAAGATATTCAATATCTACAAAGACTGCGCACCAAACCCACCAGAAGGCCATCCAGAAGAAGACCTGCTGCAAAGGGACGATGACAATGAGGAAGTCGTAAAAAAGCGCCTTATCCAGTACAGGGAACAGACAGAGCCCTTGATCAGTTATTATCAGGATAAGGATCTGCTTGCTGATGTCAACGCTGCAAGAGAACTTGACCAGATAGTAAGCGATGTAAAGAAGGCTATTCAAACAAGTACTTGATCACTTCAGTAGCATAGCTGCCTGAACCAAGCGTAAAGCTCAAAACAACTTTATATTTTTTATTTATCGTATCTTTTCCGACTTCAACTATTCTCAAGTTATCAACAGACACATAAAGGGGCCGTTCACTACCTTCAAAACTGAGTTCAGGCATCTCCCTTATCACAAAATCCCTAAAAATCACACCCTCCTTCTCCATTATCTTCATCACGATTACATCTATCATTGGGTCATCTATCTCAGTACCAAAACCAACAATTGGAACCATTACGTTTTCCTTTTGTGATGAGATATATTTACGCACTGTCTGATTAAATATATCTGACTGGAATGCGCTAAGAAAGATCCTAAGGATCTTCTTGTTGATCTTCCTTAAAGCACCGATATAATCTTCTTTATGCTCTTCAAGATGCTCCTTGACCGACATTTCATAATCTCCTTGAGTTTTCAGTATAATCTTTACTGCTTTTTTAAAATCGCGTTTTACTATAGCCTTGCCGATTTCAGCATTATTCTCCGAAAACCTTTGCTCACCAAAAAAATTCGGCACCATCATTCCAGAAGCAACTTTAGCGTCAAGCCTATCCAAATCATCTTTAGAAAGGTTCCTGACAGTTATCAGGAAGTCATTCCCAAACAGGTCACCCAAAGATACTGGCCTTGCCCCATACCCTAAGACTTCAATGCTGATATCCTTAAGTGATATCCTCTCTAGAGGATCTTTGGGTATATCTTTGACAGAAACAAGCTGAGTAGTTACCGCAACCCTATCCTTGTTTCCAGCAAAACCAAAACGATTTGGCTTAATCTTAAGCTTTTCTGCGATCTGCTCTATAGCCCCTACTGTAGTATAATTCTTTTTTTTCAATACAAAATAAGTGAAATGCCCTACCTGACCTATATCTACCTTACTGATCTCTTTTACCTGGAAATCCTCTGGTATCTGCTTAATACTGTACATTATCACGCTAAAAAACAAAAACTTATAAAAAGATTCCTAAATCCATAAGCCATATGCGCCGGTAGCTCAGCTTGGATAGAGCGACAGAGAAATCCGCTAAAGCCTCCTAAGTTGTAGGTCGGGAGTTCAAATCTTCCCCGGCGCGCTTATTATTATCCTCTTTTCTTTCGAGCAAAGCGAGAAAGCTTTGTAGGGTTGATATCACAGAAATCCAAGATTTCTGGGACACAAAAATCTATGATTTTTTTGTGAGGGCAGGAATCTGCTCTTATGTTTATATCTTCCCCTGCGCATTCTTTTCAAAGATTAACATACCTTGCATGGATTCGTGGTATACATTTCCATAATACTAGAAGACATAGGTTTAAATACCTAGATATGATTCATGATATAAGCAGAAGATAAAGCGAGCGCGAAAAAAAGACTAATTCTCGGTGAATGTAAAATGGAAATAGACAGGATTAGTTTATTGAAGGAAAGCATCCAGAAGATTGAATGGGATTTACCCATAATCAGGGATAAAGAGCTCAAAGCATTCAAATTAGGAAGATTAGACAAATTGAAGCAAGAATTGCTTAAGCTGCAAAACGAGAGATGACCAAAGTACAATATCATGCTTATCTACCAGATGACCTATGGTTATGATGGGGGTGAACATTTATGTCAGGCGACTATGATGATGATGAATCAAAAGAAGAAGATTGGTAATATTTACCTAATTATTTTTTCTTGATTAATATGGAAATACAAAGACTGCTAAATAAAGCTAGAAGATCTATCAGCAGCTATTGCATCAATGAATGCAAAGCCTACTGCTGTAGAAAGGGTTACTTAGTGCTAACTCAAAAAGAGCATGACCTTATCCTCAAGAATAGTCATGAAAAGGTTGAATCTCTTAAACTATTAAAGGCGCTTCCAAACAACAAGTTCTCACTTTACATGGGAAATGCAAATTTGCCTTGTCCAAGCCTATTGGACTTTAAATGCACTATCCACAAAAGCAAGAATAGGCCGATGGTATGCCATGACTTTCCAATATTCATAGAAGACCACGAGATAAGGCTCTCACATAGGTGCCCAGCTGTAAAAGAGGACCTTTTCTACCCGTACATGGCAAGATTAAAGAAATTAGGTTATAAGATAATAGTAAGTAGCGAATTGATGGATTCAGAATTCATGTACGCCTAGGCAGGCCTGCGCACCTGTTTTAAGCTTCTTATAAGCTGTTCCAGAAAATTATCAATGTGATGATAAGCTTCCCTTTCTTCAGGAAGTTTCCAGGATTTCGCTTCTCTAGCTAGTTCCTGCTTATATTTATTTGCGCCATCGAGAGCCCCCTGCGCCATCCTATACTTTTCATGCATATAATCTCCATCATCCTCAAGGATCCATATTGAATTTCTTGCTAGCTCTTCTATCTTACCAAGCAGATCACCAGCATGAAGTCCACACCCCTTATCAGTCATGCCTGCAAACTCTTTAAAACTCTCTTGCCATCCTGCCTCATTAAAAGGCCCCCCGGCAACATGGCTCATCCAGCCTGATTTGGACATACGCATAAATGTAAATCCGCGCTCTGTTATCCTTCTCCTTATACATTCAAATAACGACTCACCTTTCTTTGGGAACAATACAGCTAACCCGCCAGCCTTCTCCTGATAGTATTTTGGTTCATGATCAGGATTTGCAACAATTATCTCAGCCCCCCTTGGCAGCTGAAGTGAACCAAACACATAAGTGTCCTCTGGCCATATGCTTCTTACCTTGCTAAAGATAAGATTCAAAGGAACAAGTATAGCGTATGCCATCTGTGACCATGCTGCGCCTTCCCAATGGTCACTAACAGCTGAATTTAGTGCAAAATGTATAGTGTTCCTTGGCCATGGATAGACTTTCCCTTCAAAATTGAGCCCATACCTTCCTGCTGGTATGATTACGCCATTCTTTGGAAAATAGTCTGTGATGTGCACAGCTATAAGTGAATTTGTATCAATCTTCCCAGTCAGCTTTCTTCTGCCAGATAAAAGCTCGCTTACAAACCGGCTCTTGTCCCTTACCTTTCTAAGGTCACTTATCTCTTTGCCAAGGAGTTCAAGATCATGGCTGTTAAACTGAGTCTTAAGCTTTTCAAGATCATCAAGTATCCTCTTAGCTGATCCTATGAGAATAGAACTGTCAGTACTAACGCTATTTATGGATTTTTGTTCAGAATCAAGCAAAGGCTCAAGCTTCTCAAATTCACTGAAACTATATCGGCGTATAAGGCCCTTAATAATCCTTTCCTGCTGTTTCAGGTCATCGATTATCTGTTTTAGCTGCCTTACCATCTCTGTGATCTTATCCCTTTCAAGATAGACAACATGCATAAGAAGCTGCGCCTGAGATTCAGAGAACCTGCCAAAGAATCCAAGTTCCTTAATCTTGGTCAATCTTTCCTCCTCATGTATTCCAATATCCAAATCCTCTAACAGCAGCTTCAGCTGCCTTTTTATCCTGCTTAAGATAGAGACAAAATCCTTTTGAGGGTTTCTCTTAAGAATCTTTGCAAATAAGCTTCTCTCTTCAAGCATGTCCTTTGCCCTTGAGTATACCCTTTTTTTCTGATAGAATATCTTCTTTACTATCTCTAAAAACCTATGCAGCTTAAGCAGATGGAAATATACATCCCTTTCAGCTTCAGCAGACTTATTCTTCATGATAATACAAATCAAGAACCAATAATATAAATTTAACTAAAAAAGAAAATAAAAAAAGAGAATTTATTTCTCTTTAAGTGCTGCCTGAGCTGCTGCAAGCCTTGCAATAGGCACCCTATAAGGTGAACAGCTTACTTCATTAAGGCCTATCCTGTGGCAGAACTCGACAGAAGTTGGCTCTCCGCCATGCTCGCCGCAGATACCGATATGTATCTTTGGATTGACTTTCTTTGCAAGCTCTATGCACTGCTTCATGAGCTTTCCCACACCTTCTTGGTCTATTGCCTGGAAAGGATCCCTGTCATAAACACCCTTAGC
>JAHJBD010000096.1 GCA_018813725.1 Nanobdellota archaeon
CAAACTTCCGTCTGACAGCCAATCTTCCTGCAGCTTTTTTCCAAAATTGTTGATTATGCTGTATGATTTTGCAGCTTCTGCAGCTGGTATCTTGCAATACAATTCGATTGCCTCGAATTTGATGGCAAGAACCGGCCTTATTGCCTTTATCGCATCATCTATCTGCTTATTCACGTCCTTAGAGTCATCAACATGGTACTTAACCTCTTCTAAGGCTGCCCTTATCCTATCTGGTGGATGTGGATAGTGTGTTTTAGGGTCAACTCCGTTCCGGCTTATATAGCTGACTATCTGCCTAAGCTTTTGTTCCCTTAGCTCGGCCTTATACTCTTTGCTTAACGGTATCTCACCCTTTTCTATGATGATTTTCGCAACTTCTATCGGATCTGAAGTTTTGAATACTGTTTCCATCACTTTCTCTGATGCTTGTATGCCCTTCCTTGAATCTGTGTAGACATGTTCCACTGCTAGGATATCAGACATTGAGACATTTTTGCCTTTTCTGAATTCCAATGCTTTCTCTGCATCTGCAAGTATCTCAAACCATTTGCCGTTTGTGTACAATCTTATAATGCTTGCATCGTCTACAGATACCATTTTACTTCTTTCTCTTTTTGCCTGATAATGCGGCCTCTATATCATCTTTTTTAAGCTTTGTAAACTTTTTCTCATCAGTCCTTATATAGGCTGAATCAATCCTGTCAACTGAAAAATTTCCACCCAAAACTTTTTTTAGTGCTTTAAGGCACAATGTAAACCCTTCATCACAGGTAAGCTCTGGCTTATACTCTTTATGAAGTATATCTTCAATCTCTGTTTCGCCTTCCCCAATTACACTTGCTTTGTATTCAAAGAATATGCCTGTAGGGTCTGTCTCAAATAATTTAGGTCCATCATCGTCAATTCCGCCTACTAATACAGACACTCCAAAAGGCCTTAATCCGCCGGATTGTGTGCATATCTGTTTAAGGTTAGCGATATCTTTTACTATGCTTAAGACATCTATCTCTTTGTCAAAAGTTACCCTGTTCTGCTGTGCTTTAACCTGAGCCCTTTCAATAAGAACTCTTGCGTCAGATATTATACCAGAAGCAGTAGCGCCCATATGTTCGTCTATCTGCCAGATCTTTTCTACTGACTCTGCGACAACCAACGGATCAACTATCCTTTTGTCTGTTACAAAGATTACGCCGTCTGAACATACCATTCCGATAGCTGAAGACCCTTGTTTTACTGTCTTTTTTGCATACTCAACTTGTAATAACCTGCCGTCAGGACTAAACATTGTTATAGCCCTGTCGTATCCCATTAATTGATGTGGCATAGGTTGCATTTGTTTCACCTCATATATCTATTATAAGCTTTTTTTAGTATACCGCTTACACCTAGGCTTCTTACGATGACATTCCTGTCATTTATCTGTTTTATTAAGCCCATCGAAGCTTTGATATGGTCAACATATTTATTATTTACTCTTACAAGACCCCTTTGTTTAGTCTCGCTCCATTTATCCTTAAGAAATATCATGCCTGCTTTCTCTTCGCCAAGCCTGCCAATGAATTCATGCACAGACTTCTGTATTGAACTGCTGACTGAATCAGCATCTGTTACTTGGTCTGAAATCACTTCATAAGCAATGTAACGTTTCCTTTCCTTTAATGTTGGTAATAAAGGCTTCATTTTCTGTGTTTACAACAGAGAAAAATTTATCTGACCTTTTCCTCTCTCTCTTGTACAGAGTGCATAAATACTATTTAAAGTTATGGTTTTTCATGGCTTAGTAGAAAATGTAGGTAAGCATCAATAAGCGAAAGCCAATTTACCGCTACGTAACAGCTGACAGAGGGAGGGCTCCTTCGGAGATGTCAGCTTATTATGGTAAGCATCTAGGCTGTAGCCGATGCTAACCCCAGCGGATAGCGAGATTTTCTACCGAGCCGTTTTTCATAATATTTAAATACTATCTATACAAAGATGACTGTATGCTAGGTATAGCTATAGATAAGAAGATTTCTGTAGGTTTCGATATATTTTTGATCATAATTGCATCTGTATTTATTATTGGGGGATGCTGCGGTGGGGATGAAGGCTCTTCTGGCGGTGGTTGGGGTGGAGGTTGGCCTGATTTTAACAACCAGATCAATGACGCCAAAACCACATGTTCTTCCTTAGGTGGAATATGGCAAAATGATACTTGCAGGAGGTATACAGAGCCTCAGCAGACCATAACTGCCCAGGTTGAAGATAATGAAGGGAAAGTTGGTGACCAGCATTGCTGCAAGCTAGTAAATACCATAGAATTAACTATAGCTACAATCCCTGACCAGAATGTCAGCGAAGATACACCAACATGGAATATTGACCTAAATCAATATGCAGGTGGAGCAAAAGATTCAGTAACATGGAACATACTCTCTGTAGATCCTGCACTGGTCTCAGCATCCATATCTAATAACCTGTTGGTGCTTCAATTGACACCAAATGCTTATGGAAATACACAGCTGACAGTGCTTGGCATGAACCAGTATGCAAGGACAGCTACACAGACCATCAAGCTTAATGTGATATCTGTGCCAGATAATCCTCAGATAATATCAAGACCAATTGTAGACACTAACTACAATACATATTATGAGTATCAGGTAAGGGTCTTTGATCCGGACAGTACATTTTTCAAATACAATATCTCGCAGGGACCACCAGGGATGTCCATAAATGATGAAGGCCTTTTGACCTGGACACCTGACAGGACAGCCCCTGCCTTCAATGACTTGGAGATACAAGTGATAGACGAGAATAAGCTCAAAGGTACACAAACATACACATTGAGGGTTTGGCCATGAGCCAGTTATCAGAATACATCAAAGCATTGCTGCATCAGGGTTATGATATTGATACGATTAAAAATTATCTCTTCCAATACGGCTATTCAGCAGAATCAGTAAAACAGGCAACAGACCAGGTTTATCATACTACGCATCATATCTCCTTTTCAAAGAGCACTTTAGCAGTCTTGGTTGCCATAATCTGTATGATTGGCCTTACAGTCGGCGTATTCCTGTTTAAACAAGTATCAAAAACACCAGAGCTCCTTGATGTCAAAGTGGATATATTAACACCTGAACTTGAAGCCGGAGATGATCTTAAGTTTAATGTAGATATATTTAACATGGGGGGTGTACAGACCTATGATGTAGAGATGAGGTATGAAGTTTATGATTCTTCTAATCAATTAGCCGCAGTAAAAACAGAAAGCATCGCACTTCAAACACAGCTGGCGACCAGCGCATTGATGAACATACCCTCAAAAACACCACCAGGAATCTATATCCTCCAGGTTAAAGCATATTACAACAGCCTGACAGCATCAGCATCATCCAGTTTTGCGCTGACAAGCGCTGTATGCACACCAGATTGTACTGGCAAAGCATGTGGTGATAATGGATGCGGCGGATACTGCGGTATTTGTGCACAAGGGTTTGAATGTGAGGATACAGCTTGCACAGCAATTGTGGTACCTATTGTTGATATTGTGCCTGAACCTAGCACTGAACCAGAACAGGCTGAAGAACCCCTAATAGAAGAACCAACAACAACTCCTCCAGAAGCCAATGACCTTGCGAGCTTAAAAGAACTTGCCACAACAGACATAAACAGCGCAATACAAGGCTGCAGAAACACATATGACACAGATAGCTTAAAGAACGTCTGCTTTGTGTCCATTTCCTATTCGTCAAAGTCAGATAAGCCTTGTGGATTTATCACAGATGTCTCAGAAAAAGACCAGTGCTATAACAATTATGTTATGGACACAAAGGATAGATCAGCATGTGAAAAGATTGAGAATTCTCAGATAAAGAGTTGGTGTCTTAGTACTGTCTGACTTTAAGTGTCCTATTGCCAGTGAAAGTTGAATTCAATCCATCACTGCACTTGATAAGCCAATCATAATCACCAACATCAAGCACTGTGTTGTATAAGTAATCCTTTGTTGAGAACTGATCAGTTGCATTAAGGTATATCATCCTGTATTTTTTCTTACCCCAGTCAGGACTGGTCCAATCAGCTATCTTAAAATGTACATTTACAGCTGCCCCATAAGGCCCGTAGATTATCTCGGCAGTATCGACTAAGGCACTTTTGTTATATAACACCTTATATATCACATCACCCCCAGAAACAGTCCAGTTTAATTCAAAATGATGCCCTGCATCAACATCTGTGTAATTTGTATGCACCCATCCAGAAGGAATGCGTTCATGCTTATTTGTATAGCTATATTCCCTTTTGCCCTCATATAGATAACATATATTCCGCGGTGGTTCAAGCCATGAATCATCAGTGATATCATATCTAAATAAAACCTCAGTTCCTTTGGTTGACTTATAATCATCTGCAGGACTGATTTGGTTTACTATCGGAGCCTTATTATCTGTATAATCTATAGGGATGGTAAAGAACTTTTTATCTGATTTGGTTTCAGTCATGTCATAACAATCTGCGAAAACATACATCATATGATTAGTCTTTAAGTAGGATATAAGCCATCTTAAAGGTATCTTGACCCCATCATTGAAAATGTCTGCAACACCAATAGGTGATCCAGTATCCAGGAAATTCTCAATATATTCAAGATGAAATGTTAAATCAGCTGCTATATTGAATTCAAAGCTGTGGTTCATACTAGTCTTTATCTCTCTTCCAAGCAATACCATCGCATCATTATTTGCTCTGAATTCTTTAGTCGGCAGTATGGCTATCTTACATTTTGCAGGTATTGATGTATTAAATTTTAAGGAAACAATAGACTTTGGCTTATACCCTGGCCTAATATCCCAGCCTGTCCTATCAGTAGCACTTAGAGTCATAGCATCAGGTGGAAATGGATTAGGGTTGGCAGTTACCCTATGTGCAGCATCCACAAACCTATGGTCAAATATTATCTGTGGCGCAGCAGAAGCAGGATCTGACACACAGTGCGGTACACCATTATCATCCTCATAAAAGTGACAGTTCTGTCCTATTGCTCTACACTTATATTCAGAACAAACCCTACTTCCTTCGCAGGCACTACAGCTTCCTGCTCCAGGAGCTTGCCATGGGAAACATACTGCAACACCCAAGGCCCATTGTTTATAATGGTTAGGCAAGGGCATCTTTGGGCAATGTGCGCCCGCAATCCCACAGCTTCCTTCACATGGAACATCAGCTACTTTGGCAAGATGTTTGCATTCACAGTCAAATGCATCACAAGGTCCCCAACCAGCTGCAACCTGTTGATAATAATCAGTTGCTATCTGTATTGTATCTGCACCCAAGGGATCATAGGTTACTGCGCCATGGTATTGATCTACATCAGTCTTGGTAAATACAGTTGTTGGCGCATCTTGATAAAGGCTATACCATAAGCTTTCATTCTGGTCATGCAGCTGCCCGTGTGTACTGATGAACGAGCCCATTGAAAGTTCACTTAACCAGTTATTATAGTTGCCACAATCACCTATCATGAAGCAGTTTGCAGCAGTTGCATCAAGCCAGTATCTTGGGACATTGATGCTGCTCATATTAGAGAAAGTTGGTTGGTAAAAGAAAGTTAACTGGTTTGAATTCTGGCAGTAATTAACAATCGATCCTGATAGATCAGCAGAAACCTCCCAAAACTTTAATCCAGGAGGAACATTAGGAACACATCTGCTTCTGTCAATAGTCACAGCTGGATCCTCTCTAGGCACCTGTTGCAATTTGGTTAGGTCAATATCTACAGGCCTCCTTACTGGCCATCTTGAACCATCTGATTTATTTGTATACAATTCAACAAGCATATAATCTGCCCAATAACAGTCTCTATTGTTGATATTTTCACAGTTTGCCTGATTCATCTGCATCACACAATCCTGCCACCTGTTAGGCCTGCAACGAGCAGTATACTTCTCATCCCTTTCCTGAGCACATAATTCTAACCTATAATCAGTGCATGGTTCAATGTATATATGGCCATTTATGCATGAGTATTGGTAATGCCTGTTACCCACAAGATCCTTTCCATTGCCTGCTGCTGCATCATACTCACACCATCTTTCTCCATTTACCCTGCCGTCACAGTCTTGGCACGGCTTACCATCGCATAAACTATCTGAGAATATGGTCACAGGCTCGCCTGCATAACATTTATGCCAATCAGCAATATAGGTATCACCTGGGTTTGCTATAACATCCTGTCCCTTGATGGCAAAATTAAATGTTAGATCAAGAGCATAATTATCAGCTCTTTTTGCCAATGTATACATAGTATCAGGATAAGGCTTTTGCTTGAATATTTTTATATCCTCTCCATGCTCTGTCATGAACTCATCTTTGTCATAATAAAATCGTGCAGTCTCATTTTTCATGATATAGAGCGCAAGATCAAATAATCTGCCTAATGGTAGCCTTATGCTCTGCTTAAAACCAGTAAAATCAATCCTGAAATCGCCTTTTTGTATTGTAATGGGAAAAGCTACCTGCACAGCAACCTCATCTGTGGCAACTGATGTAGTCACAACATGCTCGCCATAGTTAACATCAAACCCTTCTAATTCAAAGTTACTGAACTGCACACATTCTAAAAGATGGTCTGTAAGGTACTCGTTAAGTTCCTGCTGCATAGAGGCTCTGGAAACGGTTTTTCCACAAACAGTGTCAGAATAAAGTGACATAAGCATATATCTATAGTTGATATGCTTGTATCTCCTGACTTTTTCAGGATATAAAGTACCTCCCTGTTCAGACATAAGCTTTATGGCAGGCATTATTGTCTTTTCAATGCAGCCTTGGATGTATTCATCCACTGTCTCTTTTTGCAGTGAGATTACTGTTTCGCCGCCTATGACAGGAGCTGCTGGCTTATTGTAATTGATTATAAAAACAGTGAGAGCACCAAGAACTATAACTAATCCTAATATGATAAATAGCGTAATCTGACCTCTTCTTTGAAAGCGTAGCTTTCTAAGATGCTCAGAAATTTGTTTCATATCATACCTCTTTTTTCCATAATGCCATTAAATTTCTGACATTTTTCCATCCCAAAGCAATATTTGACATATCTGTTTAAATATCTTTTGGGAAATTATATATATCAGCAGGACAATCATATCCTATGCTCCCATACACAAGACTGAACAATATTGAAATATTTGGAGTGCCTGGAGGGGTTGAGCCGTGGTTCTTTGCTTTGGCAGTCATTGTGTTTATCGCTTCTTACATTATCTTATCCAGAAAAGAAAAAGGCCACACATGGCAGAAGGATGCGCTGATGTTTGGATTTATTTTAGGCTTTGGCTGGCTTTTTGGCAGGCTGGTATATGCAATATTTGAAGCTAAGAACTTCTGGTATTTCTTTAACTTTGCAAAGCTTGATGGGATTGTGAGCTGGGGGGTTATCATTGGTGGCAGTCTTGGTATCCTATTCTACTTATTGTTCTGCAAAAAGAAAAACATAGCACTAAACTTTGCACAAGAAGCTGACAAATTAGTTATAGGTGGAGCATTAGCCATCGCCATAGCAAGGATCGGCTGCTTCCTTGATGGACACCTGGTGGGTGCTCCTACTACCTTACCATGGGGTATCTATAAGTTTGAAGCAGTTAGGCATCCTGTAGGGCTGTATCTAAGTTTATCCTCTCTGTTGATATTCTTCTTATTGATAATATTCTTTGGGAAAGAAAAGACTAAAAAGAATAAGTTAGGGAAGAGGTTTGATGGTGAGGTTGCGACTTGGTTCTTACCCATTTATTGTTTTAACAGATTTTGGATTGAATTTCTAATAATAGGTCATAATGGAATTAAGATTGATTCAAGATTATTAGGCCTCAATCTATGGGGATGGATTTGTTATTTGTTTTTGGTTTATCTATTAATCCACCTTGTATTCTCTAAGCATCATTTTAATATATTCAAAAGGTAAATAAGAAAGACTACTTTGGATGATTATTGCTAATAGCATTTAGTGAACATATCTTCTCTTTTGACATGTTCAGAAAATGTTTGTATTTGCTAATATCTCCCTTAATTTTTACCGCCTTTTCATAATAAGTGTGGCAATGATTGCATTTGCTGCATTTGCCATCACATTTCCCCTCAATGAAAAAATCCAAAAAACCATCCAATTGTTGGTTATCAATGAATATTTCAGGAGTGAATTTAGGGTATCCATATAATGATGGACTTAAGAAATCCAAACAATTCCCATCATGTTTCCGTTTTGAATATATTTGGACCCTTTGGGCAATCCATTCACTATTTTTTTCTCTCCCACTTATTTTAAAGCGTTCCACACCTATATCTTCGTATTTCCTAATATCTTCAGGCCTTATCCATGCAGATTTTAAAAATTCCACCAGATTATCCATCTTTGCAAGACTACACCATAAAACCGGGAAATCATCAAATCTATTAGTTTGAGGACCATCCATTTGGGAATTATGTCCGCAAAAACAAGAATGGTAATTCATAATAGGACAGTCAAGCAAACAAGTATTGTTTGCAACTAATTCGATTACAGTCCCATTTTTAATCATTTCTTTTAATATATCAAATTTTCTTCCTATATCCTGGCTGCTAAGCATAGAAAATCCTTTTCTTTGATAAATTTGAGATTGTTGAAGAGAATCTGCGTTTGCCCCAAGAGATAATTTAACTTTAAACTGAGGGAAATATTGACTTATAAACTCTAATATAAATGGATTAGAAACTGTGATATAATCAGCTCCAACTTTGTTAATCCAGGAAAGATATTCAAAGAGTTCTTTTTTTTTGGTATACTCTTTATTCCCCAGACAAATGCTATTCATAATATAGTTAAAAGAGGCTCCAAAATCGTGTATTGATTGTATATGTTGAGCAACTTCTTTTTTTTCTATTTTTGGTACAGAATCGGGATGTCTTCCATGGCCACATATACTTTGTGTTATTGAACCATAGAACTCTGAAATATTTGGTTTGTTATCCTCTACCATATCCAATAGTTTGCCTTCCCAACTATAGGGAACATCCAATTTCATTTTAATTCTCCTTTAATAGGCGTTTATATTTACCGGGCATTGTGTCAATTTTTTCAATTGTATTTACGGTTACAGAAAGGCCTAATTTTAGTTTGAGCATATCTTCTATCTCATTTTGGAATCTCTCAGACGTTTCAATCTTAATAAAGATTCTATCTTTAATAATCTGTATTTGAAAATGCGTGGGTTCTCCCACAATTGGAAATATTACATCCTCAATATCCACAGGGAATATTTTGCCTTTTGATGATAACATTTGTTCATACTTCTTACCTCTAACCTTTATAGTAAGTTGGGGCTTCCCGTTAGCCATTACACGAACAATATCTTCTGTTCGATACCTGATCAAAGGCATAGCTTCCCTTTCCAAGGTTGTAATTATTAACTCATCATCAATAATCTCTACAAATGATTCATTAGTAACACTAAGTCCTTTCTCATCGCCTAATCCTATGCAAGAGCAATCAGCGGAGCCATATGAATCCAAAATTTTTGCATTAAATTCGGTCTTTAAATATTCTGCTACGTAATTTGAATAAGCCTCACCAACAAGATTGAGATATTTCAATTTTAGACTTTTTGGTTGAATCCCTTTGGATTTAAGCCATTTTGCATAATCCACCAACATATAAGGTAAGCTAGTAACCCCTTGGATATCCAGAATAGATGTAAATGCTGTAGATAACTTGGGTATCAACGGTGGGGGGATTTGAATTAAGGATACCCCATATCTTGATAACAAATTTAACATAAGAGTGGCGCCGGTCCATCCTATAGGTATAAAACTTAAGGAATATCCTTTGGGTAACCCTAATTCTCCATATTTATTGAGACTGAATTTATCTTTCATTAGATATAAGTCATTGTGCGTCTGTGCCCAGATACCTTTTACTGATGACGAGAGTATCGAAACAACTTGAGAATTGGGAACTGCTAATCTGTCGTGAAAATTATTAAAGCCTTTGACTTCTTCTGGAAGCGTAAATGGTAATTGGAAAAAATCTTCAATATTATTTATATCAGTAATTACTCCGCCTAACTTTTTGTAATAAAAAATGGTCTTGAGCGAATATTTTACTGCATCCTTTAGTATGTCTATTTTGATTTTTATCACATCTCTAATGTACCCAGATACATAGTATATAACCTTTTAGTAAAAGTTTCGTTTTTTGAAAATCTTATTTTTTCAAAATGACGTGTATTTGTGGTAACCAATTTTATATAAGGATTATTGATATTAAAAATATAGTCATTCTTTACATAATATTCCTTTCTAAATACATAAATGATGGTGGGTACTTTAATAACCCCCAGATTGGCCTTCAATCCAATCAGATAAACTGCCATCTTAAAAAAATCTGTTAAGCTCATCTCCTTTTGTATGATCCAAAGCCATTTTGGTATAAAGAATTGTATCTTTTTTGATTTTGAATAATCAAACTGATTATGCTGCTTTAAACTTCTTTTGATATTAAGAGCAATAAAAAGTTTCATACATAGAAAAAGTATCTTGCTCCTTCTGGTTAAGAAACCTTTGGTCGGAAAATTACTTAAGAAGATACTTTTAACATAATTGGGATACCTATAATAGAAATATAGGGGAATCTTCCCACTTAAGCTTAATCCTAGCAAAATTACTTTCTTTATGTTCTCCTGGTCTAATATGGATTTTAGATCGTTTACCATACCTTTTATAGAAATTTTTCCAGAATCTGATCTCCCATGATTTCTTAGGTCATAGACTAAGATTGAACAATTCTTTTTTACAAAAAAGCAGAAGAGGTCTTTCATTACGGAAGTGTTATAACCCAATAAGTTTGTGATTACCAATACGAAGTGATTCTTATTTGAGTTATAATACTTATAAAATATCTTGATACCATCTTTGGATATGGCAAAATTTTCTTTTATCATATTTTATTTGCTTAATAACCTTAAAGTATGAATAATGGAACTAGGGTTAAGCCTAAACGAATCATTATATCCTAGTAAAGAGAAACTGGGACAAATCTTACAAGAATGTTTTAAATTCTTAACCATCGACACCTTATAACCATCTTTGAGTAGGTTAGTTGAACACACTAGATCTTGGCCAAAACAACATGGTATCATCATTCCGTCTGGCTCTATGAAAAAGAACAGCTTGCCACAATAATGTGTATAATATTGAACTTTGTCATTAAGGTAATCGATAAATATCTTCTTCCTTGTAATCATGATGCTATTATCATAGCAACCTACTATTTTCCGAATAAATTCCCTCTTGTCCCGTTCATCTAAGATTATTTTATTTATATTGAGTCCCGCGTAAACATAATCTGCTACAAATGAAAAGAACCATCTCAAACGCTTTTCTTTGCAAAAAGACATCATAAAATCAAGGTCAGATACATTATATTTATTAATAGTTGAAGCTATAATAACATTAATACCAAGTTGTCTTGATAACTCAATGGAATCTACCACCTTCTGAAATGTCCCTTTTCCTCTTAAAAGATCATGTGTTTGTTTGTTACCATCTAAGCTAAATGTGATAAGTCTAGCATATTTTAATCTATTAATATTCTCTTTGTCAATAAGTGTACCATTTGTTATAATATTTGTCATTATACCCTTATGATGGATATAGTCTAATATATCAAAGAAATTTTGCTTCAAAAGAGGCTCTCCTCCAGTAATCTGAATAAAGACACACCCTTTCTCAGATAGTATATCGATTATCTTAAACCATGCCATCTTATCGAGTTCAAGCTTATCTATATCCCATACGTTACAATAAGTGCATTTAAGATTACATTTATAAGTAAGCCTAATCTCCACAAAAAAAGGGTAGGCTCTGCCACAAATCTTATTAATCAAAAAGTGGACTATTCCATTTATTTTTTGCGTGTTAGCCATTTTTATCATAGATTTGTATTTTTTTTGTTTGCTCAAGGGATATTCAATACTGATTCTCACAGAAAGATACCACATATTTATAAATTTTCATTTATATTATGATGCTTAAAGATGGAATATTTGCTACAATGAGAAAATGCACAAAAATCATAGCCGCTTATCTGAAGGAATGTCTGAGTGGACTATTCAAGAAGCAGGTAAACTTCCGAGATGCCGATAATTGGATTTTAAGAAGGTTATTCTACTACGATATGATTAGGTATCAGTTTGCTTCGCGCTTTGTTGGTGGAAAGAGAGTGCTCAATGCTGCTTGCGGTTACGGTGATGGATGTAAAGAATTAATCAAGAACTGTCCAAAAAGAATAATAAGTGTAGATATCAATAATGGTATTTTGTCAGATGCCATAAAAAATGTTAATCTACCAAATTTAGAGTACATAAAAGTAGATGTGGAAAAAATGCCTTTTAATAATAAATATTTTGATGTAGTTGTTTCCATAGAAACAATCGAACATCTTAGTTCTCCCGAGAAATTTCTTAAAGAGGTCAAAAGAGTTTTAATTAAGCATGGGACTTTAGTCTTAAGTACTCCTAATAAAACAATTGAAAAACTATTCTGCAACCCCCCTTCACATATCAGCCTGTTCAAGACCGATCAGATTAAATCACTGTTAATGAAATGTTTTGGTAATTGCCAGCATTATCATCAAAGACATTTTATCAGAAAACCTATTTTTTTAAATTATATCCATGCAGCATATGTATTATTATTTGGTTCAGGCAAGGTGGTGGTCGCAAGAAAAAATTACGCTGCTTTGACAAATATTTTTGTTGTTAAAAATAATTGATATTGTTTGCATGGTAAATGCAATCTCTCAAAAAAAGGATATATGCCCTTAACCATCTTTTCAGAGTATTTCTTGTGCCTTGATAATGAAAACGTCTTATTGAGAAATATAGCTTAGTGTTCAG
>JAHJBD010000097.1 GCA_018813725.1 Nanobdellota archaeon
CACTGCATCTAGCTCTATCTCCCTTGCATCCTCGATGAATTTGCTGATGACAACAGGGTGCTCTTTTGAGACTGCCGCAGCCTTATTAAGAAACTTTTCCATATCCTTTTCATTCTGTACTACTGCCATAGCAGCACCGCTCAATACATAACTAGGTCTTACCAGCAATGGATATCCCACTTTCTTCCCAAACTTCTTTGCTTCAGCAATATTGGTCAATTCATTCCATTCAGGCTGGTCAATACCAAGCTCATCCAAGAGGATCGAAAATTTATTCCTGTCCTCAGCATTATCTATTGAAACAGGACTAGTGCCTAATATGTTTACACCAAGCTTATGTAAAGGCATTGCTAGAGTATTAGGTATCTGCCCGCCCATTGATATGATAAATCCAAATAGATTTTCCTTTTCATAGATATCCATCACTGTTTCAAAACTTAGCTCATCAAAGTACAACTTATCACAGATATCATAATCAGTCGATACTGTCTCAGGATTATAGTTGATCATTATGGTTTTGTACCCTAGCTTTCTAAGCGTCAGCACAGAATTCACACAACACCAATCAAACTCAACAGAACTTCCAATCCTATATGCTCCTCCCCCGAGCACTGCAACCTGGTTTTGCTGTCCTACTTCAATATCATCCCTGCTGCCATTATAAGTAAGGTAAAGATAATTTGTCTTTGCAGGATACTCAGCTGCCAATGTATCAATCTGTTTGACATAAGGCACAAGCCCAAGACGTTTCCTAAGCCTTCTTACCGAAAGCTCATCAGTTTTTGTAAGTTTAGCGATCTGTATATCAGAAAAACCAAGCTGTTTTGCCTCTTTTAGGAGAGCAATCTTTAGGGTATTAATATTTACTTTGGCTAATTTCTTCTCTACATCAACAATGTTCTTAATCTTTTCAAGAAACCAATTATCAATCTTAGACATATCATGGATGCTCTTCACGCTTACACCTTTCTGCAATGCCTTTGCGATCGCATAGACCCTTTTGTCAGTCGGGTTTCTTATCTCTTCCTCAAGGTTTTCGATATCAACATCATTGCACACAGCTCCCTCCATCCCTATACCAAGCATCCTTATTGCTTTCTGAAGTGCTTCTTCAAACTTCCTTCCGATAGCCATGATCTCTCCTACAGACTTCATTTCAGAACCGATCAGCTTTGAGACTTTCCTAAACTTAGTAAGGTCCCACCTTGGTATCTTGACAACGCAATAATCAAGAGCAGGCTCAAAACATGCTGCTGTAACCTTGGTAATTGAATTATTAACCTCAGTAAGTGAATATCCAAGCGCAAGCTTTGCTGCAATAAATGCCAAAGGATAGCCAGTTGCTTTTGATGCCAGTGCAGAGCTTCTTGATAGCCTAGCATTAACCTCTATTATCCTATAGTCCTCACTGTTAGGGTCAAGTGCATACTGTATGTTGCACTCACCCACAATCCCAATATGCCTGATAAGCCTGATGGCTATCTCCCTTAACTTATGATATTCAGAATTTGTCAATGTCTGTGATGGCGCAACAACAATGCTTTCACCGGTGTGTATGCCCATCGGATCAAAATTCTCCATATTGCACACAGTTATGCAATTATCATACTTGTCCCTAACAACCTCATACTCTACTTCCTTCCAGCCACCGATCCACTCTTCGATCAATACCTGAGGAGCCTTGGAGAGCGCCTCACTGACAATCTTTTTGAGCGCTTCTTTGTTTCTTGCTATACCAGACCCAAGCCCACCCAATGCATATGCCACACGACACATCACAGGATAACCAATCTTATCACCAGCTTTTAAAGCATCTTTTACAGTCTTCACAGCTAATCCTTTTGGTGTCTTAAGTCCGATCTCAGTCAGTTTCTTGACAAAGAGATCCCTATCCTCTGTCTCCTCAATAGCCTTCACAGGTGTTCCAAGAACTTCTACCTTATATTTGCCTAAAATGCCCTGCTTATGGAGCTCAACGCCGCAATTCAATGCTGTCTGCCCTCCGAAAGCAAGCATTATTCCGTCAGGTTTTTCTTTCACAATGATCCGCTCAACAAAGCTTGGCTCAACCGGCACAAAATACACCTTGTCTGCAAGATAATCAGAAGTCTGTATTGTAGCGATATTAGGATTTATCAGGATTGTCTTGATCCCTTCTTCTTTAAGCGCCTTTATCGCTTGGCTCCCTGAATAATCAAATTCTCCTGCCTGGCCTATCTTGAAATTGCTTAGATTAGGTTGTCCTAGTCTAATTTGCACCGCTGCCAAGCAAAA
>JAHJBD010000098.1 GCA_018813725.1 Nanobdellota archaeon
CAGATTTGGGAGTTCTATACAATTCCTCTCAATCCTGCACTTCCCAAGATCTTTCTTGTCTAAAAAAAGATAAAATATCTTAAGAAATACTACCTTAACCTTATCTCCATCCACAAACCTTAAGTCCTGAAAACATAATCTTGCCATATTGCATTAAAATGACATGCCTTTTTTATTCCTTTCTATTACATCACATAGATTGCAACGCCTATTAGCGATTTCTAAACATAAAAGCTTAAATACAAATTTGTCTTACTTGCCATGGGGCAATGGCAGAAGATATAACTATCACGTATGAAACTCTTTTTGAACTCTTTAGGAGAGAAAAAGATAGGCAGGAGCTTCAGAAACTGTGGGACAGCTATATAATTGACGTCTCTGAATTTATCAGAGGACAGCAGAAGATTGTAATGTCAGACCCTTTGACTCCAGAAGCAAGGAAGAAAGTAGAGCTTCACCTTGACAATATCAAGAGGATAATCAGAGAACTATATGAAAGAAGGGAAAAAAAGATCGTCTCCATGGCTCTTGACAGGACAAGGACCAGGTCTGACATATTCGATACATCGATAATGCTCGAGAATGAGAGGGAACTGTTCAATAAGTTAGTTGGGGTATTGAATAATGGTAGGCATGTTTCGCTTGTAAGCATGACAAGCCCCTCTGAAAAACCTCCTGAGCAAAAACCTGAGCCAGTTGAGCAGAAAGTGACCAAGATGGTAAGATTCCTTCACCCAGTGCCAAAGTTCCTTGGTCCAAACCTAGAACAGTACGGTCCATTTTCTGAGGAAGATATGGCTAACCTTCCAGCCAAGGTAGCAGACATACTTATTAGCAAGGAACGGGCAGAAGAGATTGAAGAGCA
This sequence comes from Nanobdellota archaeon, assembly GCA_018813725.1. Taxonomy (GTDB): domain Archaea; phylum Nanobdellota; class Nanobdellia; order Woesearchaeales; family JAHJBD01; genus JAHJBD01. The sequence continues at coordinate 866 of JAHJBD010000098.1, forward strand.
ATGACTATTAATTAGTTATCAAAACCTTTATAAATAAGCATTAAATTCTAGACGTTATGAAGTTACCAAAATTAACTAAAAGATATTGCCCATATTGCAAGAAACATACTGAACACTCTATAGCTCAGAATAAGAAACGTAATCCTAGAAGCATGACTTATGGCTCAAAACACAGAGCAAAATTAAGAGGCAGTGCAAGAGGAATGGGCAATCTTGGAAGATACTCAAAACCAGCTATCTCTAAGTTTAAGATGACTGGCAAGAAAGGTTCAAAAAAGACAGACTTAAGGTATACTTGCAAAGAATGCAAAAAAGCGCATATGCAAAAAACAGGCCAAAGAGCTAAGAAGGTGGAGTTCAAATGAAGGAATCAACTAGCAAATTCATCAAGATCAGATGCCCAAAATGTAAAAATGAACAGATCATGTTCGGGAAATCTGCTTCGACTGTTAAGTGTCTTGTTTGCGACAAAGTTTTGGCAGAACCTACTAGGGGAAAATCAAAAGTCAAAGCAAGAATACTTGAGGTACTCGAATAATGCTTCTGCACAGGTCTGGTTTTCCAGAAGAAAACGAACTTGTTCTTTGTACAATAAATAATATCCAGCACCATTCTGTGTTTTCCAAGCTTGACGAATACGATAGGGTTGGCTTGATTCATATCTCTGAGGTTTCTCCGGGCAGGATAAGGAATATACGTGATTTTGTTGTTGAAGGTAAGAAAGTTGTCTGCAAAGTGCTTAGGGTTGATCTGGAGAAAGGCCATATTGACCTATCTCTAAGGCGTGTTAACGAATCACAGAAAAAAGCCAAGATATCTGAGATCAAGCAGGAACAAAAAGCAGAAAAGATATTAGAGCTTGTATGCAAGAGTTTGTCTCTTGATGTCAAAAAAGTATATTCAGATATCATGGGCAAAGAAAAGTATCATTCTTTGTATCACTTGTTTGAAGATATTTCATTTGACAGGTTCGATATGTCTAAGCTTGGCATAGACAAAAAATTAGTAGAATCACTTGTACCCATAATAAAAGAGAGGATCAAGCCGCCTGAGGTTGAGATTTCAGGTGAATTCAGGCTTTCCAGCTTTGACCCCGATGGTGTTAATGTCATCAAGAATGCGCTTAAGAAAGCGCAAGGCGGCGTAATCAAGTTCGAGGGTGGAGGCAGGTATAGCCTTTCAATAAAATCACATGATTATAAGGAAGCTGAAAAGGTCCTAAAAGCAACAGTTGATTCTGTCCTTGAGTTTATGAAAAAGCAAAAAGGCAATGCAGAGTTTATCAGAAAAGAAAAGAAATGAGGCATATCCTTAAGTGTACTTCTTGTAATAATTATACTCTTAAAGATACATGCCCTGCTTGCGGTGCTGCTACAGTGCAGCCAAAACCGCCTAAATTTACTCTGGATGACAGGTTTGCTTCTTACAGGAGAAAGGCTAAGGAATCAGCCTGGAAAGAAAAAGGACTACTTTAGGATTTTAACAAAAGCTTATAAAGCTTGATTGGTTTTATTCTTAGGATGGATAAATGGAAAATACAGCTTTTTGGAAAAAAGCCTAAGCTTAATCGGCCAGTATTGATCGAAGGTTTGCCTGGCATAGGCAATGTAGGCAAGGTTGCAATAGATTTCCTGATAGATGAGCTGAAAGCCAAAAAACTGTATGAGATAACCTCATTCGCATTCCCTCACTCTGTTTTTATCAACGAGGATAATCTTGTTGAACTTCCTTCAGTTGAGATCTACTATAAGAGTTTTGGCGGTAAGAAACCTGATCTGCTTTTGCTGGCCGGCGATATCCAGCCTACTGATGAGATATCTTGCTATGAATTCTCAGAGTTGATGCTTGACCTATTCTCTGAACTTAAAGGCAAAGAGATAATAACACTTGGCGGCATAGGGCTTCAGGAGATTCCTAAAAAGCCAAAGCTATACTGCACATCAAACTCAAAAGAGATGATAAAACGCTACAAAGACAAGGATCTAAACGAGAAGATATACGGAGTTGTTGGCCCGATCGTTGGTGTATCAGGATTGCTTGTAGGCCTTGCAGCACAGAGAAAGATTGATGCCATGGCAGTGCTTGCAGAGACATATGCCCACCCTCTTTATCTAGGCGTGAAAGGATCAAGAGAGATACTCAAATTCCTTAACAGGAAGTTCAAGCTTGATGTCGACGTCGACAAGCTTGAGAAGGAAGTAGAGGATATTGAAGCAGAGCTTATCAAGCGCACAAAAGATCTTGAAGACGTCTCAAAACAGACTGCTTTAAAGAAGCTAAGCTCTAAGGTTGGTCCTGAAGTAAATTATATAGGCTAAAATAAAGGAAATACATAAACCTCTAATGCTGCTGCCAAGACCACAAGTACTAGTGCAAAAAGCATCAGTATTAGGCTGTCTGTCATTATATAGTTGAATTTTCTGGAAAAAGGCTTTTCTCTTAGCGCTGCTTTTGACACCACTCCTCCTACGATCGCTGCTGAAAGATAGCTTGCAGCTTCAGGTGTTAGAAAATAAACTCCATATCAGGGATGAAAGTGCTGGCATTGATAGGCTTACCTTCACAAGAGGCGGAAAGGTCAGCATCAACACAGCAGGAGCCAACCTTATCATGAAAAGCCAGAACGGCGCATGTTAGCATGCGGGCCTGATAATGCTGGATCTTGGGCTTGCACCAGTAAATCTTGCATGTGATGAAGAAACAAACTAAGAGTACACTAATATTGGCCATTATTCTCATCTTGGCACTTTCTTTTATCATCTACGACCAGTACCAAAGAAGACAATAAAAACAGCAGTTAGAGATATTCCAGCAAGGCGCACAGTACGGCTACACACAGGCAGTAACTGCCTTATTTCAGCAGGCACTTTCGTGTGAGCCAGTCCCCATATATGTCAACAACAATACAATCAACCTAATTGCTGTTGAATGTTTACAAGAAGAGTAATCTATTTAAACTACCTTTTTTTCTTTTTTATCAGCGAGGTGTGAATATGAAAATAAATTCGATAAAAGCAAGAGAGATTCTAGATTCAAGGGGCAACCCTACTGTTGAAGTTGACATGACTACTGACCTGGGCCTATTTAGAGCAGCAGTCCCATCAGGAGCCTCCACTGGCGTACACGAGGCTTTAGAGCTAAGGGATGGTGACAAGTCAAGGTATCTTGGAAAAGGCGTCCTAAAGGCAGTAGAGAACGTTAATGACTTTATCTCAGAACGGATAGTAGGCATGGACTGCACAAAACAAGGTGAAATTGACAACGCTATGCTAAAACTAGATGGCACAGCATCTAAATCTAAACTAGGCGCCAACGCAATACTTGCAGTATCCATGGCTGCATGCAAAGCCGGCGCAGCAGCAAATAATATCCCTTTGTACAAGCACTTAGGCAGCCTCTCAGGAAATTCAAAGTTTGTGATGCCAGTACCCAGCTTTAACGTGATAAACGGCGGAAAACACGCTGGAAACGCTCTTGCTATGCAGGAATTTATGCTGCTTCCGACAGGCGCTTCATCATTCAAAGAAGCGTTGAGGATGGGCGCTGAAACATATCACCATCTTAAATCAGTCATAAAAAAGAAATACGGCCAGGATGCAGTAAATGTCGGAGACGAAGGCGGATTTGCTCCAAACATCCTTGATAACAAAGAAGGTCTTAATCTATTGGTTGAAGCCATCGATGCAGCAGGATACACCGGAAAAGTCATGATAGGTATGGATGTTGCAGCCTCTGAGTTCTTTGAAGACGGCAAATACAACCTTAACTTCAAAGGTAAAAAGCCTGACCTGAAGACTGGTGAAGAGATGATCGAGCTCTACAAAGAATTCATCAAAGAATATCCTATAATCTCTATCGAAGACCCGTTTGAGCAGGATGACTGGGAAAGCTATGCTAAACTGACAAAGGCTGTTGGCCAAAAGGTCCAGATAGTGGGTGATGATCTTTTGGTCACTAACCCAAGAAGGATCAAGATGGGTATTGAAAAGAATGCAGTTAATGCACTTTTATTGAAGGTCAACCAAATTGGTACTGTATCAGAAAGCATTGAAGCATGCAAGTTATCTCAAAAAGCTAGCTGGGGCGTCATGGTATCGCACAGGAGCGGGGAGACTGAAGATTCATTTATAGCAGACCTCGTAGTCGGATTAAGGACTGGAGAGATAAAGACTGGCGCACCATGCAGGTCAGAACGGTTGGCAAAGTACAACCAGCTATTAAGGATTGAAGAAGAGCTTGGCAATGTTCCTTACGCTGGCAAGAATTTCAGGAAACCTTGAGATTTTTTTTGTTTCAAGTACACCCCAAAAATTGAAAAGTTTTAAATAATCGTTATCCTATTTTTTTACTATGAGAGTTATCCTTATAATCAGGGACGGATGGGGATACAGGGC
>JAHJBD010000012.1 GCA_018813725.1 Nanobdellota archaeon
ACTTTTTTTCAACTATCCTTCCAAAGACAAAGAGTGCCAAAAGGTTTCCTATGATATGAGTGAGGTTTGCATGAAGAAACCATGATGCGATCATCGGAACAAAATTAAGGTTCCAGAGATGCTCTGGCTTAAATATCAGGCTTTGAAGCAAAGACGTGGGCATGTAAAGCTCTGCTATGAAAACTGCGATAATTACCATCATAAGTGAGAAAGTAACTTTTGGCTCAGTTACAAATTTCCAGAAATCATTCAAAGGTTCAAAAAGGTCTTTTGCTTCCTTTTTCTTAAACAATACAAGAATTATGGTAATGGGAAGCTTTAGGATAAAAAGTATCTGTTTCCAGACAAATTTCATCTCTGATTCTATCTCTTGTCTCATTGTTTAGATATCTTCTTTAATGTTTTTGCGCCTTTTATCTTGTTAAGATATTCCAGCACTGCTTTTGGCACAAGGTCTTGCCAGTTTTCGTTTCTTGCCATCATGTCACGTATAGAAGTGCCGTTTATGCCTTCAATAAAATCTACCTTACGGACTTCATAGCCTTTTTCTTTGAAGAGTTTTGCTGTGTGGCTGTTACCAGTATAAAGCATATGAAATTCAGGAACTAAATGTGTTACATGCTCAACCCACTTAACATCATTATTGATGTCAGGGACAAAGAATATGGTAAATTCTGTGATGCCTGCTTCCTTCAATGCAGCTTCTATCATCGCAGCCCTGTCTTCAGCATTGAAGGGATTTTCCATAACACCAGAATATTGCGATGAACCTATGCCTATAACAAGATGGTCAACCTCTTTAAGAGCATCTTCGCAGCATTTTAGATGGCCCTTGTGGAAGGGTTGGAACCTGCCGATAAAAAAGCCTCGTTTCATATTTATTTTACTCCAGAGTGAATAAATTCAAATCGGGGGAATACATGCTTCATGCTCCTTATGAACTCCCTATGTTCCCCACCCCCTTGCACTGCATTAATAGCAAGAGCAGCACCAGCTGTGTTTATTGCGCGGGTGGGTGGAGGGCTTCACTTAAACATAAAGTGCATCCTGATAATTCCCTCCCTTTTTAAGATAATATTATTCTCTATTGCTGTCTACAAACGCAAGCTATATAAATATTTCCTTGAATCACAGGCTTATGAAGTGTGATAACTGCAAGAAAGAAGACCAGTGGCTTGAGATGATAGGAAAAGAATTCATCTGCCATAAATGCCTTAACAAGCATAAGCTCATGGGGCTTATCATGCGAACTCACATGGATACGTTCAGGTTTGTACTTCGGAAAGCTAATGTTCAGACATATCAGGATATGATGAATGTAGATAGGAAGACCATAGAGGAGCTTGTGGACCTGAAAAAGTATGGGATTTTCTTAAAGACAACCAATGTTGTTGAGATCGAATAGAAAGCAACAAACTGAAAATTATTGCGAAAGATTTATAAATTCTGAAAATCAAAAAATCAGAATATGTATTCAAAGATTGTGCAGACTGACGCGCGCGGACAGATTGTGATACCTAAAATGATCAGACAAGAGCTAGAGCTGGGCGAGGCAGCACCGTTTTGGATATATGTAAAGGATGGAAAAATTGTACTTGAGAAAATCAAGAAGCCAAAATAAAGGACAACTTTCATTGTTCATGATTGTTGGAGTTGTTTTATTATTAGGGTTAGGGCTGATTTATTATATCAATAGCAAGGCTGTTGAAGAAGCAAAACCGGTGGAATTTGACTTATATATCTCTGAGAATGTACAAGCATTTGTTGAAAACTGTCTGAGCCAGATTGCAGTGCAGGGGCTTGATATTCTTGGATTGCAGGGAGGCAGGATATATTTATATGAACCTTATTTTGAATACAATAATTACAAGACCAATCTTCTTTATTATTATGGCAGGAATCTAGTTCCAAGCCTAGATGAGATGGAAATTGAGCTTGAGAATTATGTCAAATATAACCTAAGATCTTGCACACAGGATTTTCAGGTGTTTAAAGGGTTGACAATCACCTATGGAACATTAGATACAAATGCATATATAGGGAAAGCTAGTGTATTGTTTGACGTCAACTGGCCACTTGAGATCAAACAAAGCAATATAAGAAAAGAGCTCAGCGCATTCAAGTCTACCATCCATATTGACCTTGAGAAGTTCTGGAATGCAAGCAAGATTATTGTCAATTCCACAATGGAACAACCGGATATCATTGATGTGCTGCAGCTGATGTATCTGGATCTTAATGCTGTATATTTTGTGAATGAGGAAAATAATATGATGTATTTCCTATCAGATAACCGCTCAGAGGTGTATGGAAGGCCGTACTATTACATATTTGGAATGCAATTCAACAACAGTGCTCAGATATCAGAGCCAGCTGCACCGATACTGTTAAACATACAAGATCTGACTGCGTTTGAAGGAATCCAATTCAATTACACTGTGCGAGCTTTTGACCCTAATGGGGATAAGGTGATATACTCGTCAGTAACTGATCTATTTGATATTGAACCCGAGACCGGCCGATTCAGCTTCACTCCAGATAATTTTGATCTTGGCATGCATCTTGTGGTAGTCACTGCTACAGATGAGACTGGCCTTGAAGCGGTAAATTTCTTTGACATAAATATTACTAAACAGAATTACCCACCAGCCATATCAAGAATCTTAAACCAGACTGCGTATGTTAACATGACATTCAACATGACAATAAATGCCACTGACCCTGAAGGAGATCAGTTGTACTATCTGGATAATTCGACACTATTTGATGTTCATCCATTAACAGGATTGATAAGATTTAAACCAATTAATTCCACAA
>JAHJBD010000099.1 GCA_018813725.1 Nanobdellota archaeon
GCTGATGTTTATGCGCTGCTGAAAAAGGCAAAGATACGGACGATTACCAAGATGGCTTCACTCTCACTCAAGAAAAACGAGGAAGTAACTTCGAACCTTGGAAGAGTACTGCCTGAAGTAAATTTTGAGGGCGGAGAGGTGTTAAGAGTTATTGAAGGAGCTAAGCTGTTCAAGATAATCATCGATGAAGCGAGCTATGAAAAGATGCAAAACAGGTTTGGTAAAAGGAACATACTTGAGTCTAAGAAAGGCATTGGTATGAACGAGATAACCTATCCAGACATACTAAAGGAGACACCCGGGGTTTTTGCAGCCATATCAACTGAGCTTGGCGCAAACGATATATCGATAATCGACGCCTTGATAATATCAAATGAGCACATAATTGTCCTAGAGGAGAAAGACCTGCTTAAAGGGTTTGAGATACTCTACAGCTTATGCAATTGATGTGCCAGTCATCTCCTTAGGTTGTTTTAGCCTTAACAGCTTTAGTACAGTAGGTGCAATATCCTGCAGCCCTTTGTTAGGTTTTAGTTTTACATTACTCAGCTCTTTGTCATCGCAAACTAATATGCAAGGAACTGGATTTGTAGTATGTGATGTTCTCCATTTGGGTGTCTGGTCTTCGACATTTCCATGGTCTGCAAAGATTATCGAGGTATAGCCATGCTTTAAAGCAGATTCAACTATATCTTTAAGGCATCTGTCTACTGTCTCAACTGCCTTATGGCATGCATCTGTGATGCCAGTATGGCCTACCATGTCGCCGTTGACAAGGTTGACGACAATGAAAGAGTATTTTTCTTTTTCAATCTCTGCGACTAGCTTTTCTGTTATCTCAAATGCTGACATCTCTGGCTTCAGGTCATAGGTCCTTACTTTTGGGCTGTGGATAAGGATGCGGTCTTCATCCTTGTTTGGGTCCTCATTTTGACTATTGAAGAAAAAAGTTACATGCGCGTATTTTTCCGTCTCTGAGATCCTTAGCTGCTTTAATCCTGCTTTGCTGATGACTTCTCCAAGGTTGTTTGTTATCTTTAGGTCTGGAAATGCGACCAAAGCAGGCATAGGCTGATAAAATTGGGTCATGGCAACAAAGGTTATGTCAAGGGGTTTTCTATCCCAACCATCAAATTCTTTTTCGATCATAGCTTTTGTAAGCTGCCTTGTCCTATCTGTCCTGAAATTAAAGAAGATTACGCTGTCATTTTTGCCTATCCCATCATAACCTTTTGCTTTTGAGGGTATTATGAATTCGTCTGTAACATCGTTCTTGTAGGAACCTTGCATAAACTTTCCTGGGTCGTTGAATTCAGGACCTTTGCCTTCAACGATTGTTTCGTAAGCTTGCTTTGTCCGCTCCCATCTCTTGTCACGGTCCATGGTATAGAACCTTCCAGTGATTGTTGCAATATTTCCAATACCCAATTCTTTGATCTTAGATTCTAGTTTTTTGATATGTTTGATGCCGTCATTTACTGGAGAGTCTCTGCCATCTGTTATGATATGTATTGAGACTTTTTTTACACCTTGCTTTTTGCATAGATCTAGCAAAGCATAAAGATGGTTTTCATGCGAGTGGACACCTTCTGACTGCAAGAGGCCGATAAGGTGCATTGTTGAGCTGTGTTTCTTGCAGTTTTCTGCTGCTGAGAGGAATGCCGGATTTTTAAAGAACTCTTTGCTTTTTATGCTATTGTCTATCCTTGGAAGGCTTTGGTATATGATACGTCCAGAGCCAATTGTCATATGACCTACTTCTGAATTGCCCTGATAGCCTTTTGGAAGGCCTACAGCTTCGCCTGATGCGTTTAATAATGTGTTAGGATAGTTTTCCATCAGGTACTTTGTATAGGGTGGGTCAACCTCTTTGATTGCATTCTGTACTTTTGAGGCCCTGTATCCCCATCCGTCCCTGATTATCAAGATTACTTTTGTCATAAGAATAAGAAAAGATATGGATAATTATTAAACCTTTTGGTTTTAAGGTTTTCTTATAAGACTGGCAATGCCGGAGGTTCTGGAAGGTCTATGCATCTTCCTTCTGAACAGATATATCTGCA
>JAHJBD010000013.1 GCA_018813725.1 Nanobdellota archaeon
AAAGGCCTGATGATCGACTATGCAAAAGATATCAAGGCAAATACTATCATAAGGGGCCTTAGAGCAGTCTCTGACTTTGACTATGAGTTCCAGATGGCTCTTGTAAACAGGAAACTTAATCCAGATATCGAGACAATCTTTATCATGACAAAGGATTCTTATGTATTCCTTTCGGCTTCTGTGATAAAAGAGCTGGCAAAATACAATGGAAATATAACAGGTCTTGTTCCAGAGATAGTAGATAAGAAATTCAAGGAAAAGTTTAAACAAGCCAAGTCCATACGATAAACGCGCTGTACAGTATCACTCCAACAGCAAATATCAGCGGCTCCCCTTCTTTCTCAAAAGGTATAGAATGCCTAATCACAGTATAGATCATAGTCCCTATGACAAATCCTATTATAACATTGGTAAGCAAGATAGGGATAGGGATAAACATTCCGAAAAGCACTCCGATCAATGTAGATGATGAAAGCACAATCTTAACCCATTTATACTTGCTTGGGTCTACTGGCAAGGTGCTAACTGCAGTGTAAAAGAATATCGGAACAAAGAAAAGCACTGCCTTAAGCAGGCTTACTTCAAAGAAATTCACGAGTACTATTCCTACTAGAACATGGTATGCAAATGATATCACAGAATCTTCTAACGCAAGATCACGAAGCAGCTTATCCTTTGGTGCCCTCTTGTATATGTATTTTTCAATTATATGAAATATCACAAACCCTGACAATATCATCAGGAAAAGAAACCTGTTCTCCTGCATCGCAGCTGAAGAGAAATTAGGGAAAAGTTCTAGGAAAAGATATGATACAGCGACTCCAGCAGCAAAGGATGTTATCTTGATGCCGTTCTTCCTGCACTGTGTGCAAAACTCCTGGCTGTAATAGTGTCCTATCCCCATCACTACTGCCATTATTATGGGCACTACCATGCCTGATCCAAAACAACTACCCCTTAAATATTTTTCGATATATTTAATAAAATATACACATCTGAAGCCTTAATGTGCGGAATAATCGGTGTATTTGATGATAAAGATGCAGTTAGCATAGTCCAAAAAGGCCTTAAGATCATACAAAATAGGGGCAAAGATGGTATTGGTATCGCAGGAGAAGACTGGCTCACACACAACGCTACAAAAAAGCAAAGCAATAACTGCATCGGCCACTGCCTTCATTCTATCGTAAACCTAGTAAAACAACCTATCATAGGCAAAGGAAAACTTGTGGCAAACTGCGAGATATACAACTGGAAAAGTCTTAACAAGGACCTTGATGCAAAGAATGACTCAGAACTCTTACTAAAGCTCCTTGATAATCTTCCTATAAAAAAAGCTCTTGAAAAGCTTGACGGTGTTTATGCCTTTGCATACTGGAAAGATGATAAGGTTTACCTTGCAAGAGACTTGATAGGTGTAAAGCCAGTATGGTACTCCAAAAAGCCTTTTGCGTTCGCTTCTGAAAAAAAAGCACTGCCTTTTGATGCTGTTGAACTAAACCCAAGAGAGATTCTGGTCTACAACATTAAGACAAAAAAGATAACTAAGCTAAAGAGAAAATTCTTTTCAGTTGAGCCAGAACACCTAGAACCTCTCTTAACGATAAAGGAAAAGCTTAAGCAACTGATAACAGATGCTATCGAGAAACGCATACCTCAAAGAAAGGTTGGTGTTCTTTTCTCAGGCGGCATAGATTCAACCCTCATAGCTTTCATGTTAAAAAAGCTCAATGTTCCTTTCACATGCTACACAGCAGCATTAGAAGAACAAGGTATGTCAAAAGCAGAAGACCTCATCTCTGCAGAGGAAGTAGCAAAAGAACATGGTTTCAAGCTTAAAGTAAAGAAGATCAACCTGAAAGAGGTCGAAGAGAACCTGAAAACAGTAGTGCCGCTTATAGAAGATTCAAATGTCACAAAAGTTGGTGTAGCACTGACATTCTATGCAGCATGCCAGCTGGCAAAAGATGATGACGTTCGTGTAATCTTCTCTGGTCTTGGCTCAGAAGAGATATTTGCAGGCTATGATCGTCACAAAAAGACAGTTCACGGAAACAAAGAATGCCTTTCAGGCCTTCTCAAGATGTACGAGCGTGACACATACCGTGATGATGTCATAACCATGAACAGCAACATAGAACTCAGAGTACCTTTCCTTGACAAAGCTTTGGTAGACTACGCACTAAAGATACCGTTCAATTATAAGCTCAACGATGAATCAAAACTGATCCTTAGACAGGCTGCAGAAGATTTAGGCATAAATCATGAATTTGCCTACAGGAAAAAGCGTGCAGCACAATACGGCTCAAAATTTGACAGGGCCATAGAAAAGCTTGCAAAGAAGAACCATTTTAACCTGAAATCAGAGTATCTTAACACTTTTTACAAGCCAAAAAACCTTAACCTTGGTGTATTGTTCAGCTCAGGTAAAGACAGCACATACTCTGCTTATGTCATGAAACGTCAGAACTATGATATCAAGTGCCTGATAACCATAAGGTCAGAAAATCAAGACAGCTACATGTTCCATACTCCAGCGATCGATATCACCAGCCTGCAAGCAAGATCCATGGGAATACCTCTAGTGACAGGCCACACCAAAGGCGATAAAGAAGCAGAACT
>JAHJBD010000100.1 GCA_018813725.1 Nanobdellota archaeon
AGAATAATTTTAAATACTAGTATCTTATATTAAATCGTATGAAAGTCATAATAGTCGGTGCAGGTGAAACAGGTCTTACTTTGGCAACCCTGCTTGGTGAAGACTATGATATAGTGCTATTGGAAAAAGAAGACCAGATTGCCAAAGAAACAGCCAATAAGATATCTGCAATGGTGGTAAAAGGTGATGCAACAGATATTACAATCTTGAAGGAAGCAGGCCTGGATAAGGTAGATGCTATTGTCATATGTACTGGCGATGATAAGACAAATCTCATGATCTGCCAGATTGCATTGACCGAAAAGGTAAAAAAGATAATTTCACTCGTGAATTCTGCCAAGAACGAAGAGCTTTTCACAAAGTTAGGGATTACATCTTTGGTATCTGTTGTCGGTACTAATGTAGCTGCAATAAAAAACATGCTGTATCATATTGGTGATGCAAGAGTCATTGCTGCTCTTGGCGGTGGTGAAGTCCAGCTCATTGAACTCATTATCTCAAAAAATAGCAAACTGATTGGCCAGAAAGCTCAGATTAAAGAGGCAATAATTGCCACAATATACCGGAAAGGGGAATTGATTATACCTGATAAAACAACGGTCCTTAAGGAAGGAGATCTGCTTTTGGTTGCTGTAAAGACAAAGCATCTGTCAAAAGTTGCTAAGATAATCACTGGAAAATGAAGCTGTTCTTAAGATACTTAGGCTACATCCTGATAATCAGTGCAATGTTCACATTATTACCTATAACTGTCGGTATATTCTATCAAGAATCAATAATCTCGTTTGTTATTTCGGCGTTAATCTCAATAATTCTGGCTCTCATCCTGTATTATACCAGCAAGAGTATCAAGACACAGGAATCATCTTTGAGCCTGACAAGCGGCCTTAGCCTTGTGGCAACTGCTTTTATGGTGATTCCGGTCATTGGAGCAATCTCATTCCTAAAATCATTTAATTATAACCTACTTAATGCATTCTTTGAATCTGTTTCAGGTTACACCACAACAGGTTTTACATTGTACTCTACTTTAGAAGGCCTGCCAAAGAGCCTCCTTATCTGGCGTGCTGAGACTCAATGGATGGGTGGCATCGGAATAATCATCGTATTCTTATTCATATTCTCAAGGCTAAGGGCACATACATTAAGGCCGCTTGAGGAGCAGAAATCAGTTAAGTCAAGCCTTGCGCTTTATCAGGCCCAGGGTTTTAGTGACAAATTCGCTGCAGGAATCAAAGGGACTACCACTAATATACTTCTGATATATGTAGGATATACTGTGTTAGGCATCATATTATTGTTCCTTACTGGAATGCCCTTATTAGAATCTATAGGTATGTCTTTCACTTCTATATCAACAGGCGGATTCACACTGAGCGATACATTCTATCAAAATAACTTGCAGCTCGGCATCTTAAGTTTATTGATGATATTTGGTTCAATATCATTTATTACACATAATAAGCTTATCAGGTTTAAGATAAAAGAATTTATCATAGACACGAGGTTTTTGCTGATCACTGCAGCCGCAGCATTGCTGGTTTACATCTCAACAAAAGATATTGGGACTGCATTATTTGAGACCATATCAGCTTTCACTACAACCGGCTACACCTTATCAGAAGTCTCTCTTCTCCCTCAGCTTTTCATCTCCGTAATCGTGATAGGCATGGTCATTGGTGGTAATGTTGGCAGCACAGCAGGCGGTATAAAGATATTCAGGATCCATGTGCTTACCAAGTCAATACCTTGGACAATTAAAAAACTGCTATCACCTCCTCACGCGATCATCCCATTCAAGATCAATAAAAAGCCTGTGGAAGAGAAAGAGCTCCTTATTGTCCACACATTTATCTTCACTTATATGCTAATTTTAGTTTTTGCCAGCCTCTCTTTCATGCTCCTTGGTTACAGCTTCCTTGATTCAACATTCCAGGTTGTTTCAGCTCTAGGCACAGTAGGTATGCAGTCGATGCAGCTTGCAGGTTTGCATTGGCTAGGAAAAAGCATTTTGATAGTCTGTATGATCCTTGGAAGGCTTGAGATCTTCCCTCTTTTTGTCCTCATCGGCAAGCTTTTCAAAAGATAAGATTTATAAACCAACCTTTATTCTATTACCCTATCAATGGATAGCTCGGTTATGCACTGGATCCATCGGGTCTATTGCACTGCTTGGCTATACTGGAGACAAAGTACTTATTCTTTGTTTTCCGGAGGGATATAAAATGGCAAGAATGCACTCTAGAAATAAAGGCAGATCAGGTTCGACTAAACCTGCAAAGAAAGTTTTACCTAGTTGGGTAAGGTATAAACCAAAAGAAGTTGAGATGCTTATCACAAAGCTATCAAAAGAAGGAAAGACCTCTTCAGAGATAGGAATAATCTTAAGGGACACTTATGGAATCCCTTCTGCAAAGCTTATAATGAAGAAAAGGATTTGCGAATTGCTTGAGGCAAAGAAGCTTGTGCATGAGATTCCAGAAGACCTATTATCCTTGATAAAAAGGTCTGTTGCAATTAAAAAGCACCTTGAGGAAAACACCAGGGACAATACTGCTAAGCGTGGCCTTATACTTACAGAGTCTAAGATAAAAAGACTGACAAAATATTATAAGAAGGTCGGTAAGGTATCGCATGAATGGAAGTATGACCCAGAAAAGGCAGGATTATTTGTAGCATAAGTCTGCTTTTTTTTCTTTAATTTTTTCTTTTTATCATATAATCAGCCAGCTCTAAAAAGAATTCATCACTGACAATCTTTTTTGCACTATTGATATACTCCTCAGCCTTGTCACTACAGTATTTTATTATTCCGTTATCAAGAAGTATCTTGACACTCTCATCAATCTCAGCTTCAGTTGCATCCATCTTGCCCAGAGCAGGCAGCTCTAAACCCTTTTCCAGTGCCTTGACAACCATCAATGTTCTTTTTCCATGCATAATGTCAGAACCAAGCGTATTGCCTTTTTTCATATCTTTGCTAAGGTCCATCAGGTCATCATGCAATTGAAAACCTATCGCAATATTTTGAGCATACTGTCTTAACTTTTGCCTGTTTTCAATAGTCCCTTTTGCTATCAAAACGCCAAGTTCAGCTGCTGTACCTAACAGCTCTCCTGTCTTTAGTCTTGCCATCTCTAGATACTCTTGCTCACTTATCTTCTGTTCTTCATAATGCATATCAAGCATCTGCCCATAGTTGACTTTAAGATAAGTATTGTTTAGAAGCTGCATCTCCTCATCTGCAAGCGATGAATAAGCAAGAGACAAAAGTATGTTTCCCTGGATGATCGCGTTTGGTATTCCAATCATCTTATGCATGCTTGGTTTTCCCCTCCTTAAGTCGTCATTGTCCATTATATCATCATGTATCAATGTCGAGACATGCAACATTTCTAAAGCTATTGACTTTTTGACAATATACTCATCTATGGCTCCACATATGGACTCGTAAGATTTAATGCACAATATCGGCCTTAGCCTTTTTCCCCCTCTTAAAAGAAATTCCTTGTTCTTAAGCATGCACTCTTTCACAAAGCCTGTGCTATTGTTGACCTTCTCATCCATAAACCTCTCTAGAGCACTGTCTACTTTTTGTTTTATGGTAGCAAGCTCTTTCATCTTACACTCTCAGCCACACAGACAAAATCATACTTATGCTTAAGCTCTGCATAAGCTTGCTTTGCTTTCTCTTTAGTCTCAAATATACCGTACACTGTGGCACCAGAACCAGACATCACTGAATTTAATGCACCATTGGCTTTTAGATCTTTTTTAATATCAATCACAAAAGCATATCTCTCGCTTATCGCTGTCTCAAAATCATTATGCAGATTCTTTGCGATATCAGTAACATTCCCTGTCTGGATAGCCTTGATCATCTTTTCAGTTGACATAGCTTTGCCGCATTTGCTTAAGTCTAGGCTTTGGTAAGCTTCTTTTGATGATATGTTCATTCCAGGATTGACCAATACAAAATTGAGTGCAGGCGAATCGATCTTTTCGATGATATCTCCCCTGTTGCTTGCTATACCTGTCCCGCCGATAACTGAAAAAGGTACATCCATGCCAAGTTCAGAACCAAGTTTCATCAGGTCTCTAACATTAAGGTCAAGCTCCCATAATTCATTCAATGCTTTTAATACAGATGCAGCATCGCTTGAGCCGCCGCTAAGGCCACCGCCTATCGGAATCTTCTTATCAATGTCTATTATAGCTCCAGCTTGGATATTAAAACTTCTTTTTAATAAGTAAGCAGCCTTATATGCCAGATTGCCTTCTTCAGGAACACCCTTGCATTGTACAATTATCTTATCGCTTGGCCTTATAAGGATTGTATCATGCAGTGTCACTTGGTGCAACACAGAATTTATATCGTGATAATTGTCTTCTCGTTTTTTGACAATATCTAAAGTGAGATTAACCTTCGCGTATGCCTTTATCTCTAATTCAGTCATTTTTCCTAACAGAAACCACAGTGAACGCTTGTATCCCAAGGCCTTTGCCGAAGGAAGTAAGCTCTTCACCTGATGTTGCAGTTATCCCAACCTTACTCACATCAACACTGCACAAGCTTGCTATGCTTTCCTTGATCTTATCTTCATGAACAGAAATCTTTGGTGTTGCGCATTCAAGCATTATTCCGATATTATTTACCTTATACCCTTGCTCTTTTATCAGGTCAAGCGCCACTTTAAGGTATTCTCTTGAGTCTTTTGTCCCTTTCTCGCACATTGGATCTGCATAATGTCCGATTGACTTGCCGCCAACTGATTGTGATAGCGCATTGAAAAGCGAGTGGAGTATAACGTCTCCGTCAGAATTTGCCTTTACTCCTTTGTGTCCTTCAACCACTACGCCACCTAAGACCAGCTCTTTAGGATCATCATTCTCATCAGTGAACATGTGCGAGTCCTGCCCAAACCCTATCCTTGAATTGTTTGTTATTTGCCTTCCCACACTTAGGTCAATAGGCGTTGTCACTTTGATATTCTCTGGATTAGATTCAATTACCTTTACTTTCTTTCCTATCAGTTCAACAAGGCTGACATCATCAGTAGCCTTAACTCCATCATCATGCGCTTTCTTGAAAGCCTTAACTGCAATGCTATACTTTATGGCTTGCGGGGTCTGCATCTGCCATAGCTTTTCCCTGTCAATCGTCTTGATTACAAATCCTTTTTCATCAACTTCTTTTATTGTATCTTTTGCTTTGAACCCAACTGCTGCAGCACCGTGCCTATTGGCTTGATTGATCACTTCGGCTATAGTCTTCTTTGAAACAAATGGATTAGCAGCATTATGGACGATAACTATATCATTTGGCTTAGAATCACTAACCTCCAATAGGCCGTTGTTGACCGAATCTTGCCTTTGTTCTCCACCTGCGATAATCTTCTCGACTTTTGCAAAATTATTGCTGTTGGCAAGCTTTGTGATATTTTCAATATCATCCTGCCTTGTGATGACTATTATCCTATCTATAAAATCACATTCATGGAAAACCTTTATCGTATGGTAGAGTATTGGTTTATCATCAAGGTGCACATTTTTAAAGCAATAAATTACAAATAATATATTATCAAAAAAGCGGTGATAACATGAAAACAAAATCATTTATTCTTATATCTATAGCCTTGGTAACTATATTTATTCTTGCTTGTG
>JAHJBD010000101.1 GCA_018813725.1 Nanobdellota archaeon
CAAATCTGACGTTGTGCGACACTAAAAAATATCTGACGGAGAAGAGACAGAACCAAATTAACGAATTTAGGCAAAATTTATATACTAAATGTCCAAGAAACCAATCATGATTACTGAAATCCAGATGGCTAAGTTAATGGAAGAGATTACTGCAAATGAAGCAGGTCAGATCGAGAGAGCAATTGACCATTACCATAAGATAATCCTAGAACAACGGAAGATATTTGAAGAAGAATTAAGGATTGAGAATAAATTAAAAGATATACATCACAAGATAACTGATTTTCTTTCGAGAATGATAAGGGCACAAAAGGACAGGCAAGCTAGGCAGGATTGGCAGAATGGAAATACAATACTTAGCCAGACTATAATTAGCGCTGACAAGAATACAGGGTTTATAGCTGGATTCACCGCAATTGACCAAGAGATGGTTGAAGCAGACAGACTTATATCAGAGCTTGAACAAAAAACTGCTCAGGAACTTCCAAGGACAAAATATTACCGAATAGTCCATGGAGATATTAAGAGATACCATACTTGGGCAAAAAAAGCGATGGAAGCTTTAATGAATATCCACCTAAGAGCTAAGACTTAACCTAAATCACAGAGTTATTAAAAGCTGTTCTTTACCATATCCATCATCTAGGTATTGATATTCACATTTCAGATCATTCTCTTCAAATATGGGCTGCTCATTTGTAAAACCAAGGAGTATAGCAGAATGCAGTCTCTTAAGCTGATGCAATACATCTAAACTCACTTTCTTATCAAACATGATGCTTTCTGTAAATACATCATGAGAAACAACAGCATCAAACCTCTGTTTTTTAAGCTCAGCAAAGAATTCAGGCTTGAGCACCTCTTGAACCTGACATCTATATACAGTCAAAGAACTGTCAACTGCTCTCACAAATGGCTCAATCCCAGCACACCTCTTGCCAAGATCATTTAAGACTGACAAAAAGTATCCAGGCCCAGAACCTATCTGTAAGATATTCTTATACCTGTAAGAATTGATCACACCCAATATCACAGTCCAGTTCCTTAATGAGTAAGTCTTGTCAAAAGCCTCATCAACATGAATTTTCCATTCTTTTTCAAAGTAATCCTTTGCCTTTAAGACTTCTTTTTCAGTAACCATATGTTCAAATAATATCCAAGACTATAATAAACTTTTTCAAAACATTTATTAACTAATATTATCAGAATCAAGTTATGGACGAACATTATTCAATAAGCGCAAAAGAAGTAATTACAGCATTAAAATCCTCTGAAAAAGGCCTTACAAAGGCAGAAGCTGAAAAGCGACTTTTAGAGTACGGCAGTAATGAGTTACAAGCAAAAAAGAATACTACTGCAATCAAGATACTTTTGAGGCAATTCACAGATTTCCTTATCATATTATTATTGATAGCAACTACCATAAGCATATTCCTAAAAGAGTACATTGATGCTGCAGCGATGTTCAGTATTGTAATATTGTCAGCTTTTCTAGGGTTTTATCAAGAATACAATGCTGAGAAAGCGATTGAAGCATTAAAAAAAATATCTGCGCCGTCTGCTAAAGTGATAAGAAACAACAAAGCAGAACACATACCTGCAAAAGAGATAGTTCCTGGCGACATAATCCTCCTTGAAGCTGGAGATATTGTATCTGCAGACGCAAGGCTTATCGATGCATCCTCTCTTCAGATAGATGAAGCATCATTGACAGGAGAATCAGTCCCTTCAAAAAAACATACAAATGTGCTTAAGCCTGGACTTAGTGTAGCTGACCAGGAAAATATGGCATTTATGAGCACAGTCGTAACCTATGGAAAAGCGACTGCCATAGTCACAGGCACAGGCATGAAGACTGAGCTTGGAAATATTGCAAAGTCACTGCAGGAAACAAAAGAGACCCAGACACCTTTGCAGAAGAAATTTGGCAAGATGGCAAGACAGATAGGCTTTGCAGTCATTGCACTGGTGTTTATGGTGATTGTTTCAGGTATTATCAGAGGAGATACTGCTGTAGACAAACTGTTCATATTCGGGCTAAGTTTAGCTGTAGCAGCTGTCCCAAGCTCCCTGCCTGCAATAGTCACAATAGGGCTTTCTTTAGGAACAAAAACCCTTGCCAAGAAAAAGATGATCATAAAAAAGCTGCCTGCAGCAGAAAGCCTTGGCTCTGCAACATTCATATGCTCAGACAAGACAGGCACCTTGAC